>CAZTCE010000100.1:0-4743 GCA_964612205.1 uncultured Eubacteriales bacterium
CTTGTATGTTTCTAAATCAATATTCAATACCTCTTCAATTCTTTTTGAATTTACAACATATCCACTTTCCTGATTATATTTAACCTCTTCTTTATACTTTTCATTTCCGCCTTTATCGTAAATTTTTAAAATTAAATTATTTTCATTATCAATTTCAAATCCACCCGTATGCATCAAATTATTAAACGAATCATTTATATTATAAATAGATAATCGCACTTCATTGTCAGAATTATCATTAGATTTTTGATAAACAAACACAACCTGTTTCTTAGCACCATTCGAAGCATCATCTTCAGTAATAACTACATCAACATTCGAATCTGTGCTTTCGATTCCAATAGGTAATTTAGGAAGTGAAATATTATCTTGTGTAAGATTTCCAATATAATCATAGCCATCTATCTCCCATGCTTTTTTGCTATACGTTCCTGCGCTTACATTTTCAAACTGACTATATGTAATCCCATTTTGACCAATAATATTTCCCGTATCTTTATCAATCGCAATCACCAAAGTAGCTGCCAAATTATTTGTAATATAATCCCAACCTTCGTAAATTGTTGCCCTTGTTGCCTCATTTGTAACAACACCTAAATAATCATATTCATGTGCCTGAATTCCTGTTTTATTTTCTAGATACTTAATTTTCTTATCAATAGTAACTTTTTTCCCCTCTATATTTTTATAAGTTTTGCCAGGTGTTACATAGTATGTTGTATTATTTACTTTTACAGGAATTCCACATCTACCTGGAGTTAAATACATGTACCACCTATCACTAGAATCTTTGGGATCTGAGGAATTCTGATTCAAATTAATTTGATTATTCTTCAAAGTATAAATAACATTTGTTCCAAACATTCTTCTATATAAATCGCAAGAACATTGATAAGCCCCATTTACAAAAACATATTCCTCATCTTTCTCGTAAAGAGCACACGCTATTTTATCAAGCCAATATGATTTCAATCTCATCCCGCAATCATCGCCTAATTTGTATGAAACCGCTTTAGCTTCTAAGTATGTAAGATATTCCATTCTCCATTTACTTGAATCTTTTGATACATTATCATAAAATACAAAACTATAATTTTCTATCGATCCATTTCCAACAACTTTTCCAGTTCTTTTATATCCTTTACTTCCAGGCATTTTTAATAAAAATAAAATTTCAGCTCTGATATCAAAAACAGCCGTACCATCAATTATGCTTTGCATACTATTCGCAACAGAAATATTTCCGTTTTTTATAGCCTCCTCTTTTACAACTGTTGCTAATAAATTTATATCGTTTTTAGAAAGTCCAAATTTACTTACTTTATCATTATCAAACCACTTCAAAATATGCTCATACGTTTTATCAGTGAAAATAGAAGCTCCTGTGCGAACAGCATTAACCGAGCCATTTGCTGTTTTATCTACACCAAGAAATAACATCTCTTTTTTGCCACTTTGGACATGATTAATATAATATTCTTTTGGAACAGCAACATATTTTTCTAAATTCCAATCATAAACCCTTATAACATATCTTGTACCTGTTTCCTTTTTGTAATACCAATACTTATACAAGTTATCTTCTTTAGATGAACTAGAACTTCCACCTTCATATTTCGATACAGAACCATCAACCTTGTTAGTGTCAAAAGACTCAGCATATACAACAGAAGTCATAATTAAAATTATCATTAAAAATAAAGCAAAAATTTTTTTCATAAGAACCACCTCACTTATTCATAAAGCAATACAACACTTCAGACAAATCTGCTCTTGTAATACTGCTATTAGGATAAAATTTTTTTGCTTCATTTATGAAAAAACCCCTTGCAACTAAATGTGATAATAATGTCTGATTTACTTCATCTAAATTTTTCAAATCAGTGAATAATAAATCAACCATTTTTTGCTTGTTATTTTTAACTTTAATATCAGCCTTTGCTAAGATAATTGCTACATCAATTTTTTTAATAAGTTTACTTCTATCTGAACTAGTTATTTGACCCTTTTCTAAAACATTGCTATCTTCTAATAGTTTAACTTTTTCTTCAAAAATATCCCCTAAACTCTCATCGAAATTTATTCCTCTAAAACTTGCCAACACTAATACATTTATAAATTCTTCATACGTCACTTCATTTTCTGGATAAAAATTTTCATCACCGCTTGCACTCATTATTCTTCTCGTTGTTAAAAATTCAATATAATTACTCGCCCAATAATTTCTTGGCACATCCTTAAAGAGTAAATCCTCATCTAATTCATTAGTTTTTTCATCAATCCAACTCATATCGCCTAAATCATTATCATTAATATTTTTAATAATAAAAAATAATGATACACTGGCAATAGTTAGTACACTAACTATTATTAAAATAATGTGTTTTTTAGTCATAAAGAAACACCTCCGATTAACATAATTATATCATGTCGGAGGTGTTTTTCGCCATGGAAAATGTTGGTAATTTTCATGACAAACTATTAACTTAATCTAGCAACTACGCTTATTTACCAACATCTAAAACTGGCAACGTAAAGACAAAAGTTTGTGCTTCAGAACTAACGCCAACTTTTTCCATAATTGCATTCATTATATTCTTTTTATCTTCTTTAGTGGCAACAATAAAAACCATTTCTCTTTCTGCACCGATTGTTTCACCAAAAAACTTTTCAGAAGCTTCGTTTCCTGTTCCTCTTGCGTGAATAACAGTTCCTCCTCTTGCACCAGCCTCTCTTGCAACATTCATAACATTATCTGTATATCCACGATTAGTCACAGCAATTATAAGTTCATTTTCAAATTTAACTTCCATTTCATTCACCTCATCAGCTTTATTTTTACCTTCAAGATATTTATAAACATTAGCTCCACCAACGCTAGTAATGGGAAGTGTAAAAGTAACTCCCGCATGCTCACATCTAGATAGTAAATCTTCCATAACTCTTTTTGAAATGCCATAAGGCACAATGCTAAAAAGTACACACTTCTCTCTATCAGGCATAAACATTTTGGCAATCTCCTTAGTTGCAGTTCCTCTGCCATATCTTCCAAGAGTTAAAGAAATACCTTCATTATTCAAAAAATCAATTGCTCTCTCGCTAAGATTTCTTTTCAAAATCGAAACCATCATAACTAATTTATTCATTTGCCCACATCCAATCTATATCAATAATTTCATTATCAGATTCAATTTCCAATGTTTTCTTATTTCTAATTTTAAATTTATATAGTAGTCCCACTAATTGAATGCACACAATTGGAATAGCACCCGCGATCGCAACAATTCCAAAAGCATCAGTCAAAACATTTCCTCCAAGCACATTGCAAATTCCAATAGAAAAAGGAATCAAAAACACAGCCGTCATAGTACCAGAAGCTACTCCACCCGAATCAAATGCTATTCCTGTAAAAATCTCAGGCACGACAAACGAAAGTATAAAAGCAAGCAAATAACAAGGAACTAAAATCCATAAAATCGAAATGCCAGTTATAATTCTTACCATTGATAATCCTATGGCAATTGCAAGTCCAATTTCTTGAGAAACCATTAACAACTTTTCTGAAATTGCCCCATCAGTTATTTCACTAATTTGCTTTACCAAAACAACAACCGCAGGTTCTGCTTTAACCATGAAATATCCAAGCAACATTCCAATTATCACTATAAGCCAAACATTGCCCGTGCCTGCAACAGCTTCTCCAATAAGACTTCCAGCTGGCATAAATCCAACATTAGCACCTGTCAAAAACAAAACCAAACCAATATACGTAAATAGCATACCAATAATTATTTTAACTACTTCTTGTTTTGTCATTTTGAAAGCAAAAATCCTAAAAAGTATAAAAAGAATAAAAATTGGTAAAAGCGACATTCCAACTTCATACATGTAATCAGGAATTGCAACTTTAAAAGTGTTCCACACATCAACCGATGTGTCTAATTTTAAAATAGAATTAACCGCATAACTTACAGTATCAACATTGTAAAATAGTCCCAAAATCAAGACTGTTATGATTGGGCCAACAGAACAAATTGCTAAAAGTCCAAAAGTATCGTTTTCAGCATCTTTATCACTTCTCATAAGAGTTGCACCTGCACCCATCGCAACAATAAATGGAACAGAAATCGCACCAGTTGCAACACTTCCAGCATCAAAAGCAATCGCCCAAAAACTTTTTGGAGTAAAAATTGTAAGTATGAAAGCTAAACCATATAGCACCATCAGGATATATTTCAATTTAATTTTCAGTTTGTTTCTAAAAAAAGCTATTGCCAAAAGTATTCCACTTCCAATTGCAGAAATTGCAACCATAGTCGCAGTTGGTATTTCTTGAATCTGATTTGCAAAAACAGTAAGATCAGGTTCAGCAACAACAATAATTGTTCCAATTAAAATTATTAAAATAACTCCTATTAGCCACTTACTTTTTTTAGATATATGAACGCCAACACGCTCACCAATAACCGTCATTGATGTTTCCGCACCAAGTGTAAAAAGCGACATTCCAAAAACCAGCATAATCGCACCAATTATAAACATGATAAAAACATCCGTGCTAACTGGTGCAATTGAAAAACACAAAACAGCAACAATAGCAGAAACAGGAATTATCGCAGATAAAGATTCTTTTAAACTATTTTTTATATTTTCTTTCAAGCCTTTTCCCTCCAGTATCTTTAGTAATTATTATTTCAAAAATATTATAATTTACCTATTTTTTTTTGTCAATTATATCTATAT
>CAZTCE010000101.1:0-4725 GCA_964612205.1 uncultured Eubacteriales bacterium
AGCATATAATATATGTTTTTTATGCGAATCATTTTATAGCACTCCTTAAATTAGCAGACCAATCTCTAACTTTTCCAGGTTCATCAAACCAGTATTCCTTAAGCATTGGTATGATTTCGTATTCAACAACAGATTTAAGCCAAGCATCGGTTATTTCTTTTTTCGTGCAGAAATAACTATGACCTATTCTGAAACCATCTCCCAAAGATTCATCGTTAGATATAGCGTTATTAAGGTTATCAACTGCCTTGATTAAGTTTTCGAGTTTATCGTTATTCTTATCTGCTACATATCTGCGGAATGTTTCGTTTGCAAAAGCCGGTGCAAAATCATAAAATGCGAATCTTCTTCTCAAAGCATAGTCCATCATTGCAAGGCTTCTGTCAGCAGTATTCATCATTCCGATGATACGAACATTCTTAGGAACAGTAAACCATTCGTCCTTGTAGAGAAGTTTCATTTTTTCTCCACGCTTATCACTTTCAATAAGCATCATCAATTCACCAAAGATTTTACTTAAGTTTCCTCTGTTTATTTCATCTATGATAAAGAAATATGGTCTTTCATCATCAATCTCTGCCACTTTACAGAATTTATAGAACGACCCCATTTCTAACTTAAATCCGTTATCAACCGGTCTGTACCCTTGAATAAAATCCTCGTAGCTGTAACTCTGATGGAACTGTACCATAGATACTCGACTTGTATCTTTCTCTCCCATAATGGAATAAGCAAGTCGCTTTGCAGCGAATGTTTTACCGACACCCGGAGCTCCCTGCAAAATGATATTGTATTTTGCGTCGAGCAACTCAACCAAAGTATTATAATCCTCTTCATCCATATATACCTCGTCAAGAAAATCTTCTTTGGTATACTTAGGATATTTAATTTCTGCTTCTTTTAATATTTCTTCTTTTGTTTCGTCTGTAAATAATGCCAAAAGATTCTGAACAGTGTCATTATATGGTGTAATGTTTGTCAATGTTTTCATTACAGCCTGACCGCCCGGATAATCCCATTCTCCAATATTTTGCCAATCCACTTTTCTGATATGCTTATATGTCTTTCTTTCTGTATCATAAATATAATCGGATACAACAACGCCTTTACCGATTATCTTATACATACCTTTTTTTGCAAAAACAACATCTCCCGACTTAATTTCATTGGCAAATTGCCATAAACAATGAGCATCATTTTTATATGAATATTTAGCATCATAGATTTTTTTCATACAATCTTTGATGTCCTGCTTTGTTGCAAATTCCTTAAGGCTGCGTCCAATATCGTCCCAACCAATTCCCATAATACCATTCTTACTAAATTCATCCCACATAGAAGCATTGTCGCCCGATGAATAAATCCAATACGCAGTTTCTTTAACATTGGAATCAACGGAAGGTACATTCTCATTGTTTTCTTCTTTGGTTACTTTCCAAGCATAGTGGGATAATTCCGGAAAACTGTGGTATTCGTACTCGTCATTTTTTATCGCATTTCTCGCTTGTTCACACAAGAAAAAGTAACTTGAACCATCAGGTAAACCTTTACTTAAATTGGCAATGCTTGCTGTGAAATAATGTGGCATATTATCCACATCTGAGATGAATTCACGATTTCTTGAATCCAAGTTGATAAATGTATTCGGTCTTATCCAGTAAAGCCCCATTGTAATATTCCAGTTTACGCATTTCTGTTTTTTGACAATATCATAATATTTAATTAGGTTAGATTTATATGGCTCTGTCAAAGAATCTGCATAATGAATGGCATTGTCGAATACTTCCCACAAATTATCAATATCGTGTTCTCCTCTATCACCTCTAAAGCCATAAAAAGTCGCTCTCAGATTATTAACAACCGGAATCCAGTAAAGCCCCATTGTAATATTCCAGTTTACGCATTTCTGTTTTTTGACAATATCATAATATTTAATTAGGTTAGATTTATATGGCTCTGTCAAAGAATCTGCATAATGAATGGCATTGTCGAATACTTCCCACAAATTATCAATATCGTGTTCTCCTCTATCACCTCTAAAGCCATAAAAAGTCGCTCTCAGATTATTAACAACCGGAATCCCATCAAATGCAACAGGAACATCGCTTTGAACTCCGAACACCTTTGAAATAGCATTTAGAATTCTAATTCTGTTCCCATCAGTAATACCCTTGTTAAACAATGCAAAAATGGTAAACGGGTCTACATCTTCCACCTTATCGTCTGCTTCTAACTTAGGGAATTTTAAATTTGCCATCCCAAACACTTCACGAATTTTGGTAATCAATTCAGTTCTGTTATTTTTGTATGTCAAAAGAACATCTGCAAATTCACTATAAAATTCTACCCATTGATAGTCAGCTTCTTGATTGCGTTTTTCTTTCATTTCTGAAACTCCACGTTTAAATATTTCTGATGCCAACTCATTTGTCATCCTTACAGTTCTTCCGTCATCGGTTAATTTCCAAATCCCGTATTCACTTTTATCAATATATCCACCGGATACTAAATAGTTTCTTGCAAATGCGACTTCGTTTTCAAATTTATTAACTTCGTTTTTTCCTCGTGTTTCAGAAAGCTCTTCTGGTGTAAGATTTTCATTTTTTGCAATAATCGCTCTTACTTCTGCCGGTTTTCCTGCCCCACCTAATTCCTTTAATGCTTCTAACACAGGCTCCATCCAACGTAAGAAAGCTGCATTTGATTTATTATTCTGTTCGCTCATTTGTATTTCCTCCTACGCTTAAACATCCATAATGTTATCAGTCCAAAGTTCACACTGTGTCATAACTGTTTGAACCGCATCTTCCATACCTTCAGGTGGATATTTATGTTTCTTTAATAGTTTCTTGATAAGCATACGCATTTTTGCTCTTGCAGACTCACGCTTCTGCCAATCTATAGTCTTATTCTTACGAAGCGTATCTGCCAATTCCTTTGTAATTGCAATCAGCTCTTCATTTTCGTAGAAATCCTTGATTGCCTGTGGCTTAGTCAAAGCATCATAGAAAGCAAGTTCATCTGCCGTAAGACCTAATTGGTCGCCTTCCTTTTGTGCTTCCACAATTTGTTTAGCAAGATTAAGAAGCTCCTCAATGACCTGTTCATTGGTCAACATACCGTTTAGGTATCTGTTCATAGCTTCCTGAATAATTTCACTGAATTTTTCTGATTTAACAACATTCGTTCTTCTGTAAACGTGTACCTGTTCTGCAATCAACTTTTTCAAAAGTTCAACTGCAAGGTTTTTCTCTTTCATCTTTGCGATTTCCTCAAGAAATTTAGGGTCAAAGAGAGAAAATTCTTCCTTTACATCAGAGAACAGATTAATTACTCCGTCACTCTTTATACTCTGTTTCAAAAGTTCATTGATACGAGCGTTCATTTCCGGCAAGGAAATTTTCTTGCCTGTTCCTGTGTTCATCAATCTTCCAACAAGAACTCGAACAGATTCAAAGAAAGCCGCTTCAAATCTCATTTCTTCATCTACAAGTGATGAACAAAGAGAAAGTGCCTGATGTAACATAAGTGCTTCTTTAACAAAAGTATCTTTTTCTTCTTCTTTTTCTCTTGCGATAATAAAGTTTACAGCACCACTGATAGTTTTTGCTCTTTCAAGGTCTGTGCCTGTCATAAACTTAGAATAATCGTATCCGTGGAACATATCCTGACATATAGAAAGTTTTTCAAGGAATTTAGGATACGCAACCTTTGCAACATCCGTATCTCCGTAATTTTTCTTGTCACGAGTAGTATAATCATTCATTGCCTGCTTTAGTGCGGATGCAATGCCGACATAATCAACTACAAGTCCACCTTCTTTATCTCTAAAAACTCGATTAACACGAGCAATCGCCTGCATAAGGTTGTGACCTGACATAGGCTTATAAACATACATAGTAGCAAGGGAAGGTACATCAAAACCGGTAAGCCACATATCAACGACAATAGCAATTTTCATAGGACTGTCATTGTCTTTGAATTTCTTGGCAAGCTCATCCTTATGCTGTTTGTTACCGATGATTTCTCTCCATTCTTCGGGGTCGTTGTTGCCTGAAGTCATAACAACACCAACTTTCTCCGTCCAGGCTGGGCGAAGTTCTAATATTCTCTTGTAAATCTTCATTGCAATCGGTCTTGAATAAGCAACTATCATTGCTTTACCTGTGAGCAAATCCTGACGGTTATTTTCATAGTGGTCAAGAATATCGCACACAAGAGAATTGATAGTTTGGTCATTGCCTAATACCGCTTCCATTTGTCCCAGTTCTCGTTTACTCTTTTCAATGACCTCTACATCTGCATTGGTTGCCATTATGTCATATTCTGCATCAATGAGCTTTAATGTATTTTGGTCAAGATTTAGTTTGATAACTCTGCTTTCATAATATACAGGTCTTGTTGCACCATCTTCAACAGCCTGTGTCATATCATAAATATCAATGTAATCACCGAATACTTCACGAGTACTTCTATCAGCAGATGAAATAGGAGTACCGGTAAATCCAATGTATGTAGCATTAGGTAAGCTGTTGCGGATAATTCGAGCAGTACCTACAACTCGTTTTGCAACTTCTTCACCATCTTCGTTTTTAGTAATCTTTATCTTTTCGGCAAGTCCGTACTGACCACGATGGGCTTCATCAGCCATAACAACAATGTTTCTTCTATCTGAAAGACTGTCTACTGATTCCTCAAATTTCTGCATTGTTGTAAAAATGATAC
>CAZTCE010000102.1:0-4677 GCA_964612205.1 uncultured Eubacteriales bacterium
TTTATATTCTTTTTCTAATTTTTCTGTAAAATAAATTTGAGCAAGAATTTTTAGTTCGCTCAATGCAATTTCGGGAATCTCAAAAGCAAAAATTTTCTTTGCATCTGACGACAAAATATAGAGCAAACTTGTGTATGTAATCTCACTAAGCTTAATTGCTCCCTTATCAACTTTAGCACAACTCTCGCATTTTATCCCGTTTTCTTTTATACTAAACATTTTACTTTCAATATCAACTGCCGTTTTATCGCACACCGCACAATTTCCAAGCCTAGGTATAAAACCTAATAATCCCAAAAGTCGTACCTGAAAAACTGCATAAATAAATTCGGGCTTTTTATCTGTTTTAGAAAGTGTATAAAGTGTGTTCAAAAATAATTGCAATTTTTTATAACAAGTTTCATCTTCCACAGAAATATCATTCATAATTTGTGCAATTGTAGAAGCATAAGCAAGTTTATCAAAATCAATTCTTAGCTCGTAAAAGACTTCAATTATTTCTGCCGATGACATATTATACATATCATTTCGCCCTTCATAAAGCACAAATTCACTATATGCTAAAAATTCGCTACTTGCAAGCACTGCACCTTTCGCCTTTTTTGCACCTTTGCAAAACACCTGTATTTTGCCAAGTTCGGCAGATATAACTGTAAGAATTTTATCCGTATCGGAATAATTAACAATTTTTGTAACTATCCCCTTGGTTTTTATTATTCCCATTGTAATCCCCTACCAAATTATTAGTGATATCAGATAGCTCCTCACTTTGTTCAACTTCTTTCATTAGCATATACGCATCAATATTTCCCGTGTTTTTAAAAAGTTCCCATGCAAATCTTTCGTTCTTCATAATTCCTCCTCTATTCCGCAAAACTACGCTTTGAAAATTTGATTTAACTTTTTCTCGTCATCTCTCCAACCTTCTTTAACCTTGACCCAAAGTTGTAAATTTACTTTTGAATCAAGCATTCTTTCTATATCTTCTCTTGCTCTTTCGCCAATTGTTTTTAAAAGTGCTCCATCTTTTCCGATGATTATTCCTTTATGTGATTTTTTTTCGCAATATATCGTTGCTTCAATATCGTAAAGTTCTTTATTTTCTCTCTTTTTCATTGTCACAACTTCAACAGCAATTCCATGAGGTATTTCTTCATCCAACGATTTTAAAGCTTTTTCGCGAATTGTTTCTTCAATGATTTGCCTTTCAGTCTGATCAGTCCACTCTTCTTGTGGATAATATGCAGGTCCTTCTGGCAAAAGCTCTACAACTTTATCAAGCAAAATATTTATCCCATCATCTTTTCTGGCAGAAATAGGAATAATTGCTTCAAAATCATATTCCTTGCTGTATGCATCAATTAATTGCAAAATATTTTCTTTCTTTACTAAATCGACTTTATTTATAACAAGAATCGTTTTTGTTTTCGAATCTTTAATTTTTTTCAATATATAGTTATTTGCTGTTCCGATGCCTTTATCAGTTGCCTCAACTAAATATAAAGTTAAATCAACATCAGTAGTTGCCTCGTCTATTGTTTCAGACATTTTTTCACCTAATTTGTTCTTTGGTTTATGAATTCCAGGTGTGTCTGTAAATATAACTTGTGCATTTTCCAAATTAATTATACCTTTAATTGCTGTTCTTGTAGTTTGCGGTTTGTTAGAAACAATCGCTATCTTTTGACCTGCTAATCTATTTAATAATGTTGATTTTCCAACATTTGGCTTTCCTATGATAGCCACAAATCCTGATTTCATTTCTTATTCCTCCATATTCTTCATTTGCATCTAAAAATGCATTCTTTTGTTACTATTTTGAAACTCCAAAAGTTCCATCTTCATTGCTCTCAAATGTTTCCGGCAATAATTCTTTAAGTTTCATTTTTTTTATTTTTATTTCTTCTCCATCTTTGTACCCCATCAAAACTTCTAAGTCTAAATTAAAATCCGCCAAGAATTGTCTGCAAGCTCCGCAAGGCGTTGTATAAGTAAGTTCGTCATTCATTCCACCAACAATTGCGATTTTAGAAAACTCTGTATAACCTTCCGAAACAGCTTTTACAAGTGCACATCTTTCAGCACAAATCGTCATTCCATAACTAGAACACTCAACATTTGCACCTTTAAAAACTTCACCTGTTTTTGTAAGCAAAGCCGCTCCAACTTTAAAATTTGAAAACGGTACATACGCATTTTTCTTAGCCTCAATAGATAATTTTACTAACTCTAAATCTTCCATAAATTTATCCTTTCTATTGTTATATCATGCTCACTTCTGGCAAAAGAATTTCATTTCATATGCTCAAACATTCCTCGGATTTTTTATAAAAATCCTGCTGAACTCGCTTGTGAAATGAAATTTCTTTTACTAAAACAAATAGTAATGTTAATATTTTTAGTGAGTTTACTCAATTGTAACAGTTGCATCTGTAGGAACTATTTGCACCCAAGTAATTCCGTTGTTAAATTTTATTTCTTCGTTTTTATCGTTATAATAAATTGTTCTACTGCTTCTATCTTTTTTGTTCCAAGTTATAGGTATTTGTTCACCATTTGTTATGTAGTAACCTTTGCCTGTACCAGTGTTATATAATTCTTGTCTACCCTTATCTTCTGGATCGTCTAAAAGTGTATTTTTAACAAATAATATTACAATGTTTTTAGCATAGAATTGTTCGTTAGTCCATCTATCTCTATGTTCCACACCTCTCATACTTCTTAAATAAACTTTGTTTTCTTTGTCATAAACATACGATGTGTTTTGTACATAAGAATATTTAATATATACTTTGTTAGCAGTCATTTCACTTTCGATGTTTGTGTCTACATCGTTAAATTTTATTATGCAATCTTTATCAGAAGTTGTCCTGTATTTTTTACGATTTGCATAAGTCATAATATTTTCCATGCTTGTGAATGCGTTATGATAAGAGCTCTTTGGTAGCTCTCTCCAATAAAAATTATCATAAATTCCATTAATGTTATTTATTCCTAAAGACTTAATGTTTGATTGTGCAAGTGGGCTCCAACCAAAATGAACATAGATCGCATCATGCTCTAAAGCGTAATCTAGAAAATAATGTCTTGAACTTCTAACTGGTCCAATTTTTTCTGGCATTGTACCTTTGAAAAAAGCTATAAATCTAGTTTCTCCGCCTTCAACTGTAATTTCATAAATCATATATGCATCATTTAAACCAGCTTGCGGCCAAGCACCTTTTTCGTTATCAATCATAACTGCTATCGGTCTTGAATCGCCACTAAAAATTTTAGGTAAAACCTCACCGCTTTCACTTTCGCCAGAAATATCCCCTGAAAATTCTCCCGACTCTCCCGAAATATCTCCACTATAAAAATCTCCTGATAAATCTTGATTTGTGTTATTTCTGCCCAATAACAATCCTAAAGAAACTGCAATTATAAGCACACAAATAACACAAACAGAAACCCAAACGATTAATTTTCTATTTTCCATGTTATTCACTCCTTATCTTGAAATATTTAAAACTCCAAGTATTTCTTCTTCTCTTTTTCTCATCACTTGCTTTTCCTCTTCAATCATATGATCATATCCAAGAAGATGTAACATTCCATGAGTTACAAGATAAGCAAGTTCTCTTTCAAAAGAATGACCATACTCTTCTGCTTGCTCTTTAACCTTTTCAATTGAAACAATTATATCACCTAATATAACTTCAATTTCATCGCTTGTATCTTCTTTTAAATTTGGTATTTCTTCTCTTTCATACATTGGAAATGATAAAACATCAGTTGGTCTATCAACGTTTCTATATTCCAAATTTATTTTGTGAATTTCTTCGTTGTTTGTCAAAGTAATGTAAACGTCAACATCTCTTAAAACATTTTCTGCTTTCAAAACTTCCGGAACAACTTTTTTTATTAACTCTTCTTCTTTTGGTAACAATTCAATTTCACTATAATTAACTTCTATCATATTTTTACCCCTATATCAAATTTTAATCTGCTTTAACTCTTCTTCTTGTTCTCCAATTGCCTTTTTTCGTGCTGTGAGAATTTTTCAATCTTCTAAAGCCCTTTTGTTGTATCATTCTTTCTCGGTAGTATTTTCTTAGCTCATCAAATTTTTTATCTTCTTTAATTTTTGACAAATCATTCATTATAAAATGAACCTCACGAAGTCTAATATATTCAGCATAATCAATTCTTTCAAGCTTTTTAAACTCAGTATATTTATTAAAAAATTTAATATATTCTTCTTTTTCTAAATCAGTATCCCAATAAATTTTCTTAGAAAGGACGTTGACATTATAACTTTCTAATAAATCTAAAAGCAATTGATAAACTTCAAACTTGTCCGCATCAAGAAAAGTGTTCATAACTGCAATCCTTGCAGATTCAATAAGTTCTTGATAACATTGGTCTAAAGCAACCATTGGCAAACTATATGCAAATATAAATTTACTAATTTCAAGAAGCAAAACACTCCTTTTGATTTCGCTATAAGATTTTTTGTTATATGTATCAATTGTTATAATTTGATTTTTATATATCTCCATAATGCGTTTATTAGTTTCTGTTTCTTCTTCATAAGGTAAAACTTTTTTGATATAATCTTCAATCAAATTATAAATATGCGAATAAGTTTGTTGCTTATCTTTAGTTGCATCTGTTAAATTCACAGCATAGTGACGC
>CAZTCE010000103.1:0-4572 GCA_964612205.1 uncultured Eubacteriales bacterium
AATTAGAGTAAAAAGGAGGCAATATGTTAGAGTTAAAAAATGTTACAAAAAAATTTGAAAAAATAACAGCTGTGAAAAATATATCTTTTAAAGTTGAAGATGGCAAGGTGCTTGGGATTGTTGGACGAAATGGTGCTGGCAAATCGACGATTTTTAGAATGGTTCTTAATTTGTTAGAACCAACAGAAGGTGTGATTGAATTTGATGGAAAGCAACTAAGTAGTGATGTTTTAAATAAATTTGGTTACCTTCCCGAGGAAGGAAGTTTGCTTCCGCAGTATTCGGTTATTGATCTTTGCGAATATTATGGCGCGCTTAAATTGATGACAAAAGACGAAGTTTTTGAAAGCCTTACCAAATGGCTAAAAGTGTTCAATATTGAAGAATATATTAGCATGAAAATAGGCAAGCTTTCGAAAGGAAATCGTCAAAAGATACAATTTATTGTTTCTGTTTTGCATGACCCGGAGTTTATTATTTTGGATGAGCCTTTTTCAGGGCTTGATCCAATTAGTGTTGAAGAATTAGAAAAAGCAATTTTGAAATTGAAAGAGGCTGGAAAGACAATAATTTTTTCTTCGCATATTATGAGCCATGTTGAAAATTTATGTGATGATATTTTGCTTATAAATAAGGGTGAAGCACTTTTGCAAGGCAATCTTAAGGAGATATTAGCAAATTATAAAATTGAAGACAAAGAAACAGTTACTTTGAATGACATTTTCATCGAAAAGGTTGGTGAGATTGATGAATAGTAGCAAGGTTAGAGAAATTATAAAGTTTTCGTTTTATACTAACATTCAAAACAAATGGTTTGTTATTTTCAATGTTATGAGTTTGATTGGTGCAATTTTGATTATGAATTGGGGGATTCTTTCTTCAGCGTTTAAGCAGTCTGACGCTTCTGAGATACTTGAAATTGCAATGATGGATAACAGCAATTTGGTTTATAATGATTTTGCAGAAACTTTTGATTTAAGTGGCGAGTATACTTTGATAAAAATTTCTGAAAATAATTATACTGCCGAAAATATTCCTAATAATTTATTGGTAATTGAAATTGTGCCAGATAATGCTGAAATTTTTAAAGCAAATGTTATTTCTAAAGAGGGGATAAAGCTTGCAAAATTTACTCCTATAAAAGAAAAATTATATGAAATAAGAAATCAATTATTTGTTGAAAAATATAATATTTCAAAAGAAAATCTGGATGTTTTCCAAACGGAGTTGAGCATAAATCGAGTGCTGTTATCTGTTAATGCAGATAATTCTAATGCAAAGGAATATATAAAGCTTTTTTCTTCTGCACTCACATATCTGCTTGCTGTTTTTATGTTTTCAAAATTGGCTAATGAGATAATTCAAGAGAAACAGTCAAAATCTATTGAATATGTGCTTACAACGGTTTCTGAAAAAGAATATTTATTTGCAAAAATTTTTAGTAATGTTGCGGTTTTGATCATTCAAGGATTATTTTTAATTTGTTATTACATGATAGCGGTGCTGCTTTCAAATCTTATAAGTGGTGCTATGAGTAGTGTTTCAATGGACACTTCTGTCTTGCTAAATGCAGTAAATAAAGATGTTGTTTATTATATTTTAGCGTTGATTGTTTATAATGTTTTGAATTTGATATTGCTTTGCTTGGTTCAAGCAGTTTCTGCTTCGAAGACGAGTTCATCTTCTGAAGCTGGAAATACGGTTTCACTTGTAACTTTTGCAATGCTAATTATATACATTTTGACAATATATGTGATAACGCCATATTCAAAAGTTAATTTGTTTATGTATATAATTTCATGTTTGCCAGTTTTATCTGCTTATTTTGTGCCAGCTATGATGGTTATTGGGCAAGCAAATGTTATACAAATTATTGTTTCTTTATTGCTTTTAGTTATATCAATTCCGATATTTTTTAATTATAGTGCTAAGAGTTTTAAAAAAGGGATTTTGAATTACACTAAGCTAAAGAAAAAGTCTGAAATTGACAGAGCTAAAGAACAAGAAAGTTTTATTGCAAAAAGAAAAATTAAAAATTTTGCTTTTGTTGTTGGAACTGGAATTATAATTTACATTGGTGTACAAACCATTCTTTCGTTGATTTGTAGCATAGCTTTACCTAGTTTATTAAGCGAGTTTCTTACTGAAACTGATATAACTTTAATTATGCAAATTCTTTTACAAGTACTTTCACTTGGAATTGCTTCGATATTTGTTTGCAGTTATAGCAATAAAAAGATTGATGGTAATTTGAAAAAATTTAGTATTAAGCAGAAAGCTAAAATTGTTTTAATATCTATAACGATTATTTTTGGATTACAATTTTTGCTTTCATTAGTGGTATATCCAAACATTGGACTTGATTATAGTTCTACAGATTTATTCGATGTTAATTATGAATCGAGTTTGTTTAGTAAAGTTATTTTGCTGTTTGCATTAGCTGTTACACCAGCCATATTTGAAGAACTATTTTTTAGAAAAGCAATTATAGATTTGTCTTCAAAATTTGGTAAGAAATTTGCACTTGTTTTTTCAGCGTTGCTATTTGGAATAATACACATGAATCTTTCACAAGGCCTATTTGCATTTATAATTGGTCTTATATTTGGAATGATTTATTTATACACAAATGACATAAAACTTACAATGTTTATTCACTTTGTTAACAATGGCTTTGCAGCTTTAGAAATGATATTGCCTGAAAATTGTGCAGTGGCATTTGCAGGAATATTGCTTATTTGCCTAATTATAGGATTGGTTTTGCTGGTTAAAGTTATTTGTAATAAGGATAAGAGAAAGAAAATTGCGGGATTGCTAAAAGTCAAAGCAGATAAAGATATTCTTTGTAAAATCAAATATTTATTTGCTGATTATACTTTTGATGTTGCAATAACTTTAGTTGCTTTAATGAGCATTTTGACTGAAAAAATGCTGAGATAATTGTTTTAGAATATTGCCTATAAAAATCTCTCCAAAGTTTTACTGGGGAGATTTTTGTGTTTATAGGGAAAGTTTTACATATTGTAAATTATGCAAAAATCTAAGAAGGCAATTGACAACTTTGTCCTGGTTTTTCTAAGAACTGATATGGGTAATAGAGAAAGGTAAAATTTAAGAAAAAAATTTAAAAAAGCAAAGATATTCATTAGATGGTCTTTTAGAGCAAATTAGAGTAGCAGGGTATGCAGATATTAAAGATGTAGACTATGCTATTTTGAAACAAGTGGTCAGATAAGTGTTATTCCAAAGTTAGAAAAAAATCAAGTTACGATAGGCGATTTAAAAATAAAATCAGAATATACAGGATATCCAAGAGTACTGGTAATGGAAGGAAAAATAATTGAAAGTAATTTACTTGCATTAAATAAAGATGAAAAGTGGTTAAAAGATAGAATGAAAGAAATTAAAATTTCACTCGAAAAAATTTTGGTTTTAATATCAGATGAAAATGGCAATATATATTGTTAAAAAAAGAAAGGATAAGCGATGAGAGATTTTATAATTATAGTTTTAATCTTAGCTGTAGTTGCATTTGGCAGTTATTATACGTATAAATATTATGAAAAAATAAAAAGTGAGTTTGCCTATAAATTAGATTTAATGTTGTAAGATTTAAAAAAAGATAAATTTGAAGAAGAAAAGATAAAAGATTTGGAGAATATTTGGCTTTCAAAAGAAAGCACGCTAATAGTTTTTCAGTCCTATGACTTAGTTGGAAAAATTGAAGAAAATTTATATGAATGTTTCCATTATTACAAAAATGGAAATATGGAAGATTTTGAATTAGAAAAACAAAAAGTTGTAGATGGAATAGATGATTTAATTAAGCGAGAAAGACTATCTTTGGTAAATATTTTTTAGGTGTAAATATTTGTTTAGTAACAAAACCAGCAAAGCAAGTTGTTTATTATCTTGTTTTGCTGGTTTGCTATTAAAGAATTCTTATTCATCTAAATTATTTATTCCATACTCAATAATTTGGTTTATCACAGAATTAAAACTTAAATTGTTTTTTTCTGCCAATTCCGAAATTTTATCGAAAGTTTTTCCACTAATACGTATAGTCCTAGTAATAGTATCAGTACTTTTTGGTGAGTTTAAAATTTTTAATTTTTTCATTTTTTCCACCTCATTTTCAAGTGTACACAAAAATAAATCAAAAATAAGTGTACAAAATGTGTACAAAACAGCAAAATTATGGTAGTATAAAAACGTAAACATTCTCATAGGGAGGTGGTATATTATGTGGCAAAAATATATAGTTTTTATATGAACTAAAACTTTTAAGAGGATTTTTGATTTAACAAATATGTGAAATTTAGTATATGGAGCTAAAAATGAAGAAAACTAAAATAAATTATTTCGATATAATGGTATTTCTTATGCCAATATTTGGTGGACTTGAAACAATATTTTCAGCAGTACTTCTTTCTTTATTTTCAATTGTTTGTCTATATTTATTAAGTAAAAAGAAAAAAAAGATGCTATTACCAATAGGTATAGATATATTTTTACTACTAATATATCTTGTTGGTTATATTGTGGCTGAGCTTTTTGCAATAGATAAGGGCA
>CAZTCE010000104.1:0-4489 GCA_964612205.1 uncultured Eubacteriales bacterium
CTATGTTGAGACAGTCGAAGTACAGCCCGGCGTCTGGGACGAACAGGAAACTGTCCGTGAGTATTACGGGGAATGGGCTAGGAAATCTAGTAAATTTATAGTTTCCGGTGATGTTAATGATGATCGGGATGTGTCTGCTGAACTTAGCATAGTAGCTGATTCATACGCCGATCTTCATTTCTACTCTATTCGATATGTTGAGTTTGGAGGCGCCAAATGGAAAGTCAACACTGTTGAGCCCAGACGCCCCAGACTGATCTTATCGCTCGGAGGTGTGTATAATGGCTGATCGTCGTGTCGAACTACATAACTTACTTAAAGAAATGCTAGGGAGTGATTATGTCTATTATCAAGCCCCCGAATCTACTAAAATGAGCTATCCGGCAATCAGGTATTCTAAGAGTACCATTCGGAGCACCTATGCAAATAACCGAAAATATGGAATGCGAGACTGCTATCAACTGATAGTGATCTCCAAACTTCCAGACGATCCGGTTATCAAGGAGCTACTTGAATTGCCGTATTGTAGCTATGATCGGCACTATGTTGATGATAATTTAAATCATGATGTACTTACAATCTATTATTAAAAGGAGGACAATAATATGTCTAGAATTACTTGGGACAATACCGGTGAACGTTACTACGAAACTGGTGTAAAGAATGGTGTGCTGTATCTCCTTCAGGCTAACGGCAAGTACGAGAAGGGTGTTGCCTGGAACGGTCTGACTGCCGTCACCGAGAGCCCTTCTGGTGCTGAGGCCACTGCTCTGTATGCGGACGACATCAAGTATCTGAACCTGATCTCTAACGAGGAATTCGGCGCTACCATCGAGGCTTATACTTACCCCGATGAGTTTGCTGAGTGCGATGGTTCCGCTGCTCTGGCTGATGGTGTGATGATCGGTCAGCAGAAGCGTAAGACCTTTGGTCTGTGCTACAGAACTGCCGTGGGTAACGATATCGATGGTTCTGATTATGGCTATAAGCTGCACCTGGTTTATGGCTGCCTGGCTGCTCCTTCCGAGAAGGCTTACGCTACCATTAACGATTCCCCCGAAGCCATTACCTTCTCTTGGGAAGTGAGCACTACTCCCGTGAATGTGGCAGGCTTCAAGCCTACTTCTCAGATCACTATCGATTCCACTAAGGTTAAGGATTCCTCTAAGCTGGCTGCCCTGGAGGATATTTTGTATGGTAAGGATGCTGATGAGTCTACTGCTCGTCTGCCTCTGCCTGATGAAGTGGCTGAACTGATGAAGACTACTGACGGTTAATTAATAATCTAATACATGGACCCGTACTCAGTTAGGCTGGCGGGTCCTCTTTTATTACACTCAAACAAATCTACTAACATTTTACATTTGAAAAGGAGAAAATTTTTATGATTAAGAAGACTGTTACTTACACTGATTACAATGGTGTTGAGCGTACCGAGAATTTCTACTTCAATCTGTCCAAAGCCGAGGTCATGGAAATGGAAATGAGCACTGATGGTGGTATGGCTGAGTCCATCCAGAAGATCGTTGATGCTAAGGATGCTCCCGCTATTATCCGTGTCTTTAAGGACCTGGTCCTGAAGGCATATGGTGTTAAGAGTGATGATGGCCGTCGGTTCATGAAGAATAAGCCCGATGGTACTCGTTATGCTGATGACTTCGCCGAGACCGAGGCATATTCCCAGATCTTCATGAAACTGGCTACTGATGCCGATGCAGCTGCTAAGTTCGTCAATGGTATTGTTCCTGCTGACCTGGCTCAGAAGGCTGCTCTGCCCGGCGCATAAATTCGATAATAATGGAGAGATGAGAGATGCTTATGATTAATATACCTATTAGTCCGGAAGGATGGGACGAGGCTAAGCAAGAATTCGTCGAACCGAAGTCTCAAACGGTTCAGTTGGAGCATTCTCTCGTCTCTCTTTCAAAATGGGAGTCAAAGTGGCATAAGCCATTCTATTCCCAAAAAGAGATGTCTGATGAAGAGACACTCGATTATATAAAATGCATGACGCTTACAAAAAACATAAGTGACGATGTATACAATCACTTAACTTCAGAAAATGTTAAGGATGTTCTTGCCTATATAAGAGACCCAATGACTGCGACAACTTTTGGCAGAGAAGATAAGGGTCCGAATAATAGGGAAGTGATTACATCGGAGCTTATTTACTATTGGATGATAGCGTCAAATATTCCTTTTGAGTGCCAGAAGTGGCACCTTAATCGTCTTATCACTCTCATTAGAGTATGTAGTATCAAGAATACTCCTCCTAAGAAGAGAAGTAAACGAGATATCATGAGCCGTAATGCCGCTCTGAATGCATCTCGTAGAAAACAAATGAATTCGAAAGGATGAGTAAAACTTGTCTAAGAAAATTTATATTAACCCAGGTCATTCTAATACTGACCCTGGCGCGGTTGGTTATGAAGTTGAGCGTAAACTTAATGTGAAAGTGTCTAATTATCAGAGAGACTATCTATTGGAGAACTATAACTGTGAGATTCGTATGAATCCCGGCACTATGGACGGTCTTTCTGTTATTGCCAAGGATGCTAATGACTGGGGTGCTGATCTGTTTGTGTCTAACCACTTTAACGCAGGTGGTGGCGATGGATATGAAGCACTGGTGCATTCTAATAAGAGAAAAGCACTTGGTGAAATTTTCGAGAAGCATGTGAAAGCTGTCGGTCAGAACAGCCGAGGTGTAAAGTTGCGCCCTGACCTTGCTGTTTTACGATATACCAACATGCCTGCCGTACTGAATGAAGGTGCTTTCGTAGATAACAAGAAAGACATTCAGGACTGGAATGAAGATGACGAACTTAAGAAGCTTGGCGAGGCATATGCAAAAGCTACGGCCGAGTTTTTAGCACTTCCTAAAAAGAGCAAAACAGTCACAGATAAAGAAGAGTTCAAATCATATGTCGTTAAAGTGACCTCTACAGCCCTTAATGTTCGCAGTGGTCCTGGCGTGACTTATGGAGTGAATACATGTATCCGTGATAAGGGTACCTACACAATCGTTGAAGAATCTAACAGTTGGGGCAAGCTGAAATCCGGGGCTGGTTGGATCAACCTCGATTATGCTAAGCGTATATAAGGAGAAAAATTCAAAATGATTAGTTTCAGACAGAAGGGCGACTTCTCTAAGCTGACCCGTTACTTGGAAAAAGCTAAAGCAGGGGCTAAACTCAGCGTTCTTGACAAGTATGGGCGAGAAGGAGTGGCTGCCCTTGCGTCTGCAACGCCGGTAGAGTCCGGTAAAACTGCGAGTTCATGGTACTACGAAGTGACGCATCAGAGCGGGTCGGCTTCCATCAGTTTCTGTAACTCGAATGTAAATAAAGGTGTTCCGATCGCTATCATTCTACAGTATGGCCACGGAACTGGAACTGGAGGTTGGGTCGAAGGGAGAGATTACATCAACCCCGCGATCCAGCCTATTTTTGATAGAATCGCAGATGATGCGTGGAAGGAGGTCACTAAGATATGAGTACAACTATTGACGAAAGAGTTGTAGAGATGCGATTCGACAACAAACAGTTCGAATCCAATGTATCTACGACAATGTCGACACTTGACAAGCTCAAGCAGAAGTTAAATCTGTCTGGGGCCTCCAAAGGTTTAGAAGAAGTAAATCATGCTGCAAACAAAGTCAATTTCTCAGGCATTACTTCTGGGATAGAAGCTGTAAATGTAAAATTCTCATATTTACAGTCTAGCATACAACATCAACTTAACAAAATAATCGATTCTGCTGTCGACACTGGCAAAAAGATCGCTTCCGCATTAACGATTGATCCTATTAAGACCGGTTTCCAAGAATATGAGACTCAGATCAATGCGGTTCAGACGATTCTTGCTAATACATCAAGTAAGGGAACTACTCTACAACAGGTTAATAGTGCGTTGGATGAGTTGAACCATTATGCAGATAAAACGATCTATAACTTTACGGAAATGACCAGGAATATTGGTACATTTACCGCTGCAGGCATTGACTTGAATACCTCTGTTAGTGCCATTCAGGGCATTGCTAACTTGGCTGCAGTATCTGGCTCGACCTCTCAGCAAGCATCCACCGCCATGTACCAGTTATCTCAGGCACTAGCTTCTGGTACAGTTAAGCTTATGGACTGGAACTCTGTTGTTAACGCTGGTATGGGTGGTCAGGTATTCCAGGATGCATTGAAGCAAACGGCTCGTGTCCATGGTGTTGCCATTGATAGCATGATTGAGAAAGAGGGGTCTTTCCGAGAGACACTCTCGGAAGGATGGTTGACTTCTGAAATTCTGACGGAAACCCTTAATCAGTTCACGATGGCGGCTGAAGAAGGTACTGCAGAGTGGGAAGCTTATAAAAAGTCTCTAATGGACACCGGCTATACCGAAGAGCAGGCAGTGTCTATTCTTAAAATGGCTAATACTGCCACTGATGCGGCTACGAAAGTGAAAACCTTCACACAGTTATGGGATACGCTTAAGG
>CAZTCE010000105.1:0-4449 GCA_964612205.1 uncultured Eubacteriales bacterium
CATAGAATAATTGAAACTAAATTAGGAAAAATGCATAATAAATAAGAATTATATGCTTTCTATTGAATATATTTAAAAAAGTGCAACAAACTGCAAAATATTCTTAAATTTGCAATTTGTTGCACTTCATTATACACTTTTATTTCTTCTTTTATCTTCTAAAAATGTGCTTCCTTCGATTGCCTTTGCCTTTTTCTTTACACTTGCTCCATCTTCGCCAATCTCAAGTGGTGAAACATATTTTTTGTATTTATTGCTAATCATCGCAACCGTTATAGTCATTATTGCATATTTTTCAAGTTTGCCTTTGCGATTAAGGACCTTGATATAGCCCTTTTTGATGTCATCTTCTGTGTAGAATTGTTTTATATCTTGATCGAATTTTTTTATGATTGCTCTACCAATTTTTCTGGCATTTTCAATATCCAAAACTGCTACAAAGTCGTCCCCTCCAACGTGTCCAACAAAATCGCCTTTTGCACCATATTTCTGAACTGTTTCCTGAATTACATCACTCGTAAATTTAATTACTTCATCACCATTCATAAAACCATATTTGTCGTTATACGCCTTGAAGTTATCTAAATCTATATAAAGTACAGCATATTGATTTCTTGAAGAAATTCTTCTTTTAAGCTCATTTTCAATTTGCACGTTTCCAGGTAAACCAGTTAATGCGCTTATACAACGATTTGAGCTAATTAAACTGCTGATGTTTCTGATTGTGTAATAGAAATATCCTTCGTGCAATGGTTTTGAAATAACATATTCGACTTTCGCTTTCATTAAATCTAATTTATATTCTTCGTCGTGCGTTGAAGCTGTTATTATTATTGGCGTTATGTTGTTTTCTTTGTTTTTCCTGATATATTCGCAGATGCTTCTAACATCGTTTTTCAAGTTATCTGCGTTCACAATTATAAGGTCTGGAATTGTTTGAAGTCCCGACCTCAAATTTGATGTTTCAGACGAGCAATGCACAAACACAAAACCTCTATCTTTGTTAAACAATTTTAACGTCAAATCTATTATTTCCGTAGTGTCATCAACAATTAAGACATATCTATTATTAATCATATAAATTTCCTCCCTTAAGAAATCTTTTTCAAAAATATTATTACTCAGACATTAAGTCAGAAATTCTGGCATAGTCTTCTAATGACAAATTTTCTGCTCTTAATTTAGGCTCAATATTTAACTTTTGCAAGATTTCGTTTATCTCTTCTTTTGATTTTCCTGTGCATGTTAATGAATTGTTAATTGTTTTTCTTCTTTGAGTAAATGCTCCTTTTACAAGTCTAAAAAATAGCTTTTCATTTTTTAGTTCAACTCTTGATTTTTCAAGCAAATCCAATTTTATAACGCATGAATCTACTTCCGGTGACGGAAGAAAATTCTCTTTTGGAACATCTATAATTATTTGTGGATTTGTGTAATATCTGACGCTAACAGATATCGCACCGTATTCTTTATCTAAATGAGTGGCGCAAAGCCTTTCGCCGACTTCTTTTTGCACCATTACTGTTATAGATTTTATATTAATTCTATCTTCCAAAAGTTTCATGATTATTGGCGTTGTGATGTAGTATGGAAGATTTGCAACAACTTTTACGTTTGAAAAATCCTTTGTAAGCTCTTTTAAATCAACTTTCAAAACATCGTCATTAATTATTTCAAGGTTTTGGAATACCTGAAAACGTGTATTTAAAATCTCAATCATGTTTTCGTCTAATTCAATTGCAAACACTTTTTTCGCTCGCTTTACTAATTCTTTTGTGAGTGTTCCAAGCCCAGGACCGATTTCGATGATAACGTCATCACTTGTAATCTCTGATTTTTCAACGATTTCGTTAACAACATCTTCGCTAATCAAGAAATTTTGCCCTAGCTTTTTATTTGCTCTTAATCCGTATTTATTTAGTATTGAAATTGTTTCTTCTCTTAAATCCATTGATAAATTCTTTCCCTTTCTAATTTATATAAAAATCTTCCGTTACTTTTTTCTCAAGAAAATTATATTATTTTAGAATCATAAAATCAAGTAGGGACATAGGTTTTTATAAAAAATGTAAAAACCTATGTCCCCGATTTTATTCGCCTAGTATATATAAATTTACGTTTTTAACGCCCCACGAAAGAGCTTGCTCATGCGTATCCATATATAAATCGATTTTGTTATTCTTAATTGCACTACCAGTATCTGCAGCAACAGCGTAACCATAGTTGCCTGCACCATTTAAACCTTCAACAAACACTTTTGTGCCAAGTGAAACAACATTTGTGTCAACTGCTATAACCTTCATTCCAGTTCCTGGAACGATTTTCAAACCTGAAGCTGTTCTTCCATATCCAGGATTATCAGGACTTTTGCCACAACATTTTTTACACAAACAATATGCAGTTGCTTTTACTTGAATAACCTTTTCATACTCTGTTGGAACAGGTGAAGTATCTCTAACATAAGAACCTCTTGATGCAACAACTTTCGTTTCTTTTACTGTTTCTTGCTTTGTTTCATTTTTTTCTTCTTGAACGTTTTCTTTGTTTGAAGAAATTTCCTCGTTAGCTTTTTCATCTAGTTTAGCAATTATTACATCTCCACTAACTTCACCAGATTCTTCTATCTTGAAAAATTCTTCATTTGCAGCATATTCTGTATAAACTTTTACAATATTCTCTTCTTCATTGTTTAATATTTCTACTTTTGTTTTTTGGATATTTAATACTCCCATTGTTACAGCTAAAATAAGCATTGAGAATATTATATAAATTTTCTTTTGTAGAACAATTTCTTGTTCCGTATTCATTTTTATATTCCTTTCCGCTCACTTGGTTAGACGAGCTCTTCTATTTTACTATTATTATTACTGCTTGTCAAATTTTTTATTCCTTTTTTTGAATAAAAAGGCAAAATTTCCAGAAAAAACAAAGCATATTAAAGGAATTCAAAGCAAAGAATAGTATCGAAACAAAAAATTATTTTTTTGGTAAAATTTAATCTTTTATGGAGGTTTTTAATATGTCATATAAACAAAAATTCTTAGCTTTGACAATGCTATTTATGATTTTGACTTCTAACTCATTAGTTGTTTTTGGAACGTCAAGCGTAAGTGGCGAACTTTCTGGTGACATTTCAGGTGACGTTTCTGGCGAACTTCCAAGCGAAGGTTCTGGCGAAGAATCAGGTGAAACAGCACTTTCAAGTGTTGCACAAAGTTCTTCAATATCAACGTACAAAAACACTTCAGTAACAGATGTTTTACACGCTCAAATAATTTCAGGTGAAACGAGCTTGAGATACGTTATTGAAACACAACCTTCACACGGAACTTTGCTATACGAAGACACATCTAGCACAACATTCACTTACACACCAGACAAAGACTTTACGGGTACAGATAGCTTTTCGTTCAAATTGACAAACGGAACATTATACTCAAACACAGCTATGGTAACAATAACTGTTACAGAAAAAAGCACGCAAGTTATCCCATTTAACTACATTGATATGCAAGACCATTGGGCTAACTACTCAGCTTCACATCTAGCAGCACGAGGACTTATTATCGGCGAGCAAATCGGAAATCGCTACTACTTCAAGCCAAACACACTAATTACACGAGCCGATTTTATGCTATATCTTTTAGCAATAACAGAAAGCAACGAAGATCCAAACCTTGAAATACCAAGCATTACATTCGACGACCAAAAACTATACCCAGACTGGCTAGTAGAAGCCGCTAAATTAGCATATGCAAAAGGCATTATAAAAGGTTCAACCGCAGGAAACAAATTATACTTGAACCTATACCAAAATATAACCAGAGCAGAAGCAAGCGTTATGCTTAACAACATTCTAAAAGGCACAAGCTCAACAAAATCAATCGACTACGCCGACCAAAAAGACATTCCAACTTGGGCAAAAGAATCAGTAAAAGCACTAACAGCATACAAAATAATCCAAGGCGATGGCACCTACTTCAGACCAAACTCAATAATCACAAAAGCCGAAGCCGGCGAAATGTGTTACAAACTACTAAAACAACTCGAGCAAGACACCTGGAACACCGCCAGCGGCGACATCAAATAACAAAATGCCACGGGGACGGACTTCGTGGCATTTTTATTTTTTCACTTTAACCGCAAGCATTATCGGCACTTTTTAGATTACTTAAAATACACTTTCAAAACTCCAAATCTAGTTTGAAAGTTCTAATGTGTTTCTTAACTTACTATACAATTTACACTTTTAACATATTTGAGCCTTATAGCAGATTTTACGTTTCTGATAGGTTTGATTATTTTTACAGTTTTTTTCTAGTACGCTATGCAAATTATGCACAACAATTTAAACATATATAATGCAAATCCAAACTAAAAATCCCTCAATAAAACTGAAGTTGTCAACAAAAAGTAGACACAAAAAAGCAGATGCTATGGAAACCCTAG
>CAZTCE010000106.1:0-4419 GCA_964612205.1 uncultured Eubacteriales bacterium
GACTGTAAATCTGCTGGCTTCGCCTTCCGTGGTTCGAATCCGCGATCCCCCACCACAATTAACCGTCTAAAACGCACGTTTTGGGCGGTTTTTTGTTATTTTCCGAACTTTTTGAGCATTTTTGTTTTCTGTGCATTTAACTCCATATTGCTTTTCACACAGTTTTCACACAAACTCACCGTACAAAATATTTTCCATAGTATCTGCTAATATTTTTTTGCTCCCAGTTTGTATGTGTGAATATGTATCAGCCGTTTGTTTGTATGTACTATGTCCTGCCCACACCTGCACAACTTTCATACTTGCACCACTTTCAACCAGTACACTAAGGTTTGTGTGCCTCAGTTCGTGAAATTTAATCGGTTCCAATCCTGCTTTTTTGCACAACTGTTTGAATGTTCTGGTTACATACTCCAACGGAATCAAATCCCCATTTTCACGGACACAAACAAAATCATCCCATTCATGGTTGTAATCAGTAACACAATTACGTCTTGCATCTTGTTTTTCTTTTAATTCCCGCAAATACGAAACAGCCGTTTGTGGCATTGGTAACGTCCGTCTGGATGCTTCTGTTTTTGTGTGTGGCACGTAGTACAAATTTCTGGTTTTGCCCCCTCTTTTTCCTTTGTCTCTTACAACCCCATTCACAGTTAACAGGCACTGGTCAAAGTCAACGCTACTCCACCGCAAACCAATTACTTCCCCACGCCTCAGCCCGAACCACGAACCCAAATACACAGGCGTTTCAATACTAGACCCCTGTGCCGTTTTAAGCAATATCTTCAGTTCTTGGTCTGAATAGCGTTCCGCTATGTGTTTTTCTGATTTCGGTAATTCCACATTGTCTGAGGGGTTTTTGTTTAATCGCTCCATTTTCACCGCATATTTCAATGCCTTGTGAATTAGGGCATGATATCTGCGAACGGTTTGAGGACTTACCCCATCATTTTCCTGCCTATAGTTGTAAAACTCTTGAATATGGTACGCTTTCAAGTCACATAGTTTGGTGTTGCTTTTTTTAAAATATGGGCCTATGCAATTGTCGATCATGCGTTTGTATTCCGTATAGGTGCTTTCTTCAATCCCCTGCCTTGTTTCGTCTAACCATTGAGTTAACCAGTCAGAGAACAGCATATCATTACTATTGGGTGTCATCTTTGCTTCAAATTCCGCTTGTATTTCACGCATTCTCTTTTCCGCTTTTCTCTTGTTGTTGCCTTCTACTGAATAGCCTGTTGCACGTGTTTTTATCTGTCTGGTTCCGTTAGCATCATACCAACATATTCTTGCATACCAACGCCCACTCTGTGCCTGTAAATACGCTTTTGTTCTCATTGCTGCCATTATTCTTCACCTCCACACATGACAGCAATTACCGCCCTTTGATTATACCACATTTTCCTCACATTGTCTTTCAATTTTGAACCTCCGTTTGTTCTTTTTGTACTGCGATTATATCACTATCACCAAAACTGTCAAATTCGCCTATCACACCCCCTTGTACACATTAGGGCACTCTGTGACGCTCTCAGAGCCGTTTGTACAAGCTATGTAACTACACTTGAAATCATATTCCAAAATCTCCTACGCACAAAATATGCGTGTTTCGCACCTCAGAACGTGAGTATTCAGTTCCAACCACCTGATATTCCCGTCCATTCAGAACATTTTGCATTCCTGAATGTTCACAGAAAATTTACATGTAAATCTGACAGAAAGAGCACAGGTACATTACATACCCGTGCTTTTTCTTGTGTCACATTGCGTTATTCAAAATCAAATTCGTATGTTCCGGCCTACTTTTCGGTGTTCAATCGGTAGACACACGAAAACACCCTAATATAGGAGATTTTCCTGCGTTTCATCCTTGTTTCAATCGAGAATCGGCAATTTTTTTGCCATTGATATTGTAAAACAGCTCTTAAAACCCCATATTTTCTGCGTAGAAAAAACGATAATCTATCATACGTATAGAAACACATCACCAGTGAGAAACACCCCCAGAACGCCACGTATTGGCCTACAACACAAATCATAAGCAATGAAAATCTCATTTTATATGGTTCCGGACAAAAATCCGTGGTATTGAATTGCATCACATTCACATGTTTTACATCCTAGACTATGAATCAAAAATGTTAAACACCCCGGCAATGTAAAAGAAGCGGACTGAAAAAAATTCTCATTCCCGCTCCCATTGCGTTACAATTCAGTTTTCTCTTTGAGTTCCCTTTTATATTTGTAGTACGAATTTCTGGAGCATCCAGCCAATTTCATGCAATCCGCATCGTTCAATGTACCGTTGAAATCCCTGCTGTGTTTTATGATCTGTTCTTTCGCTTCTATGCTCCTTTTCGTTGTTAGTTTGCGGTTTGGAGTTGCCCCAATTTGTTTTCCGTTTCTTCTGGCCGTTTCTATTCCCTCTTTGGTTCGCTGCCTCATATCGTCCACTTCCTTCTGTGACTGTTCAAAGGCCGAAAAGATTTGTCTACGCTGTAGTGCTGTTACGTACTCATTTAGAGCAGCTATGATTGACTGCATGAGTTTGTCTGTGTCTCCATCTCCACTGTTTACGGTAATGTCGATCTTGCTTTGCAGTACATCCCGATAATTCGCCGTATTTATAGCCGGTTCTTTCAGAAATACCAGATTTACATCCTTGTTGTACAAATCCTGATACGTGTGAAAACCTTCCTCTGCGTTTCGGCTCATTCTTGAAACACTGTCAAATACAATCGTATCACCCGGTTTAATCCTGGCTAAGAGCTTTTCCCATTCTTTTCTCCCACGTGTTTTGGTTCCAGTGTAGATTTCCTGCTTTATGTCTGCTGTTGGATATGATTCTTTGATGTTCCGTATCTGCCGTTCAATGTTTTGCCTTGCTGTACTAATTCTGCAATATCCGTAAATAGCCATTCTAATCACCTTTCTAGTACCACATCTGACGTTCGTTTGCTTTGGTATTATTTCTGGTTCCATTATAACGGTTTTTCTCCCCTGTGTCAATCCTGTTCTGGTACTTTTTGTACATAACGTTAGATTTGATACAGAAAAGGAGCGGGTTATTACTCCCGCTCCTGCGATAAATCGCACATATTTTCCATTTGGCTCAAGAATAGGTCGTAGATACTCTCTAGCCTATCCTTTCCCCCTAAATCCCAGCTATCCGGTATTATAACCGGGTTTACATTCTGAGATTTCAGCATCTTGCAATATCCGTCAAATGTCTGTCCTGACATAACCCCTTGCTTTTCGTACTGTTGCCTCAGTGTTGTAAGATTGGAACACTTTGTGATCCCCTTTATCATGGTTTCCAGTCTTTCACGCTTCTGTTTCGTTTTGCAGAGTTTCCCCGCCATTTCCAGTGCTGTTCTGCATCTCACATACGGTTCACTTCCTACAGAGGTCAACAACGCATTGCCTAATACATCCTGTGCAATCTCATTTCTGCACAGTCCTGATAATGTCTTTGCAACTTGGTATTTTTTCGCAAGCTGATTTAACTTCGTTTTGTAACATTGTACCTCAACTCTTAACATATTCCAACCGTCAAGTATGTATAGTCCTTTCTCTTTTGGCGGGATATCTGTTCTAGTGCCTATATCATCCAAAATCTCAGACGCTTTGTTGTAGAGGTTCAGCGTATACGACTTGTTTCCACGGTATACCGAACCACCTTGCGTGTTCTTTGCGTGTGCATTCCGGTATAACCGTGCCCTGTTCCCCAATTTCACATATTCGTTGCAATAGTCTGTCTTGATATTTATGCAGTAATCCAGCCTAGATACCGTCCAAGCATCAATATCTTTGGGTAACTCCGGGAAATTCTCCTCTATCAATTGTTCAAAGGCTACAAAACACGGTTCATTTTCCTGTTCTGTTGCCACAAGTACACGATTTTCAGCATGGAGTAACTTCATAAAGTTGATTCTAGCATACAACAACACAGCTTGATACCCCGTTTTCTTTACCGGGTATGTCCAGAGCACTACGCCATCTTTCGCAAAATCTGCATTTTTCCAGCACGTTATAGTCTTTCCATTTCCATTCTTAATCCTGTCTCGTATTAGCGTACCCTTTCTGAAATATTCATTCGCAATATTCTGCGATATTTGTGTATGTATTTCTGCTGTATGCCACATTTTCATTTTCTCCAAAAAATCTTGATATTGCAATGTGTTTGAGGTTTTTTTGTATGCTTTACTGACACTTATTTAGGAGAAGATACCCAACTGGGCTGAGTTAAACAAGCCCCTCGCCCCGGTAATCGTCATACTCAAATTTTGCCGTAAAGTTCATTCTTGGGCACTCAAAAATAACGCCATTTTCAACCTCAGTTGCCTTCCCTCCATATTCAAACATCCTTTTGTGGGCATTCACCCCGTCTTCTATTGCCCTCATAGCGTACTTTCGTTC
>CAZTCE010000107.1:0-4409 GCA_964612205.1 uncultured Eubacteriales bacterium
ATTGTTATCATAAAATATATGTGCGATTAATGAATTGCCAATGATACTTGGAATTCCTTGTGCAATTGGCATTGCGCTAATTAGTGTAACAATTATGCAAACAACATACACTCTAATCATCCCTAAAACGAAACCTAATATTAGACCAAATAGCTCGTTAAATTGTTTTAAAATTGGTAATTTTGCTATTGAATCTAACACCACAACTAAAATCATTAAAATTAATTTACTAGCTATATAGACAATTATAATCGACAAAAGTTTCAGTGCAAATTCAACAATTTTTTCTGTTACCGTTACTTTTACATTTTCCTTGATATCTTCAATGCCAATCATATTAACAATCGATTGTGGCAATTTTTCTAAATATGATTCTCCAGATTCCAGTTTTATTTCTGTATCTCCGCTATCTAAATTATTATCTGTTTTTTTATCTAAATTCATGCTATATAAATATTCATAAAGCCAATTTTCAAAATTAGTTTTTTCTTTAATTAAACTCATAACAGGTTTATAAAACATAAATGTAAGTGCTATTGCAATAAAAAACGAAAGCATTCCAAAACCAGTTTTTACAAAGCCTTTTTTATATCCAATAAATGTTGTTATTAAAATAATCGCAATGACTATAATATCTGCAATATTAAACATTTAGATTCCTCCAATCTTGATAAATTCCGCATTATCTCTAAAAACCAAAACAGCCGTTTCACCATCGCCAAATAGACAAATATCTTTAAGTTGTCCCTTGTATTCGCATTTCTTTTGAAAATTACCAGAAGAATTTAAAAATATAATTTCTTCCCCTGTGTTTATTGCAATTATATTTTTATTGCAAACAACTTGCATCGGAACATCTTCAAGTTCATAAGTTTTAGGTCCTTTTGAAGAATTAACATCATATATGCATAACTCATACAAAGCATTAAACAAACTTTCATTTTTTGTTTCAACAGTAATTATATTTTTTTGATTATCGATGTTTGCAATTGTAACGTTGTTCTCTTTGAAATTCACAATATTTTTTATTTCTCCGTCAAACTTTTTTACAGATTCATTTGTCATTATAATTAATTCGTTATTTTGATTGTAATCGATATCCGTGATAACCTCATTGCTTTCTAATTCATATTTTTTTACATTACTCTGCGTTGCTTCTTTTATATCCACAAGTTTTATTCTGGATTTTACACTTATTCCCTCAGTATCAACCTCTGCAATTGCAAGATTTTTATTATCGTTAGAAATTGCCACATCAATTGCATATGTAGAAGCTAAATAATTTGTAAACAATTCTTCACCTGTACTTGAAAATACTTTTATTAATGTCTTGTAACCCGACTGCGAATATATAACCGCTGAATAACCATTTTTATTAACATACACCGCCAAAACACTAGCATTGCTAATATTACCAGACCAAGCAATTTCTTCTCCATTTATACAAGTAACATTTGAGCCATCTTTTTCTGAAATAATCAAATATTCTCCCACTGAATGAGTTAAAACATCCTTAGCAGAAATAACTTTATCAAAATGTTCTTTTGTATTATCTAAGTACCCTCTTACTGAATCACTTTCAATAACAATAAAGTTTGAGTTTGTACAACAAGTTTTTAGATAATTAGAAAGCTCAATTTTTCCAACAGAACCCGCAATTTCCCATTCTTTATTAGTAAAATAATTTGAAATTCTATCATAATTGCAATATACAATTACACCAACACAAAACATTATTAAGATAAAAGCACATATTATTTTAAACTTTTTCAATTATTTTTCCTCCGTTCTTTTGGACTCTATTCAAACAATATCTCACAATAAACATTATATCATAATGCAAAAAAATTATCACTAAAATAATTAATTTAGAAAATACTAAAAGCGTAAAACAAAAAAATAACACAATAAAACGGATGAATCCTATATATTAGAATTCATCCGTTAGTTACATCTTTTGTATTTCAAAACTCATTCGTATATTAATAGATTCTTACTAAAGCTCTAGCAGTTTCCGCTCTAGTGATGTTTTTGTTAGGTTCAAATTTTTTCATTGAACCATCATTCATACCTTCAAGCAAATCATAACTAGCAGCATGTAGCAATAATCCTTTTTCTTCTTCTGTTAAACCATCTATATCTGTGTAGATAAGACTTCCAAGTTGACTTTGTGGAATTCCCTTCATCTTGATTTGCACATTTGCAAGCATGCAAACAACTTCAATTCTAGTAATAGGTTCTTCCAATTCTTCTTCTGTATATTTACCTTTTTCAATTACACCTTGCATTTCTGCAAGTGTCACATATCTTCCAGCCCAGTTTTTATAAGTGGTTTGGATGCCATCAAAATTAAACGTTTGGTTTGTTGCAAGACCCATAAGCATTTTTATAAACTCAGATCTTGTAATAGGATTATCTGGCTTGAACGTTCCATCTTCATAACCTTCAAGAAAACCAACACCAGCTGCGACTAGAACTTCGCTTTTGTATTTATGCGGCACATCTTCATATTGTCTAGTTTTATCGTTATAAACTTTTGTAATTAAGTCGGGAAAGTCAACTGTTTTAGCATATGTACAAACTGCTAGCGCAAGCAACATCAATATGATTGAAATGATTCTAATAAACTTCTTCATGTTTTCCCTCCCTTTAATAGCATTCTATTATTAGATAAAACTTTCCGCAAGTATTGTAACCATATTGTAATATTTTTTTAATTTATTTGTAATATTAATGAGTACCTTCAGAAGTAACATTATCCTTAATTGTAACGCCAATTTGATAAATGGCTACTGGCGCATATCCGTCTTTCAAAGAATCAATAACAATATCTTTACCTGATATTTCTTTTATATTAGGCAACTTCAAAAGCTGGTTCAAGTTTTCTTTTTGCCATTGAGTATTCCCAATTGGTAAATCATAAGATAAATATTCTCCGTTTTCTGCGTCTAAAGAAATTATCTTAAATAAGACAATCAGATATCCATCGTTATAAGTGTTAACATTTATTTCGTTTTGTATTTCTACAACCTTTGCTGAATCCGGAACAGCATATTTACCATACCAATGGCTAACACATTCCAACAATTCATACTCAGTTTTATTAGCCAATTGCATAGAATTTACGCCATATAAATTTTTAAATTCATTTATATAATTTACATACGGCAAACTTAAATACTTGCTTAAAATAGGATTCGCCAAACTACCAATACTACGACTTTTTGAAGTGCTATAATTATACCTTTCTAAAACCTTTGAAATCTCTTGTGCCTTCAATATTTCGCTTTTTACACTTTCTTTTAGTACATTCGTTTCATTTAGTTTTAAAGTATTAACACTTATATTATCATTTTTAATATTTACTAATTTCCCATTTCTCATAACTAACACATCGACTTCTTTAGCCACATTCGAATCTTTTCCAACATACAAAAACTTAGGAGTAATCGAAATCGCACCATTCTTTTTTCCTTTTGTATTTATATTATAGAAAAACGTAGTTCCAAGCTTTATTCCATAATTATATTTTTGCGGTTGATTTTCTCTTTGACCAATAGGAATATTATTTGCCTTATATTCATTGCTTTCATCTTCAAACAACGTACCTTTCCACATATTATCTCCTGTTGTCTTTGAACCATCGAGATTAGTAATTGTAAAATCATATAATCTTCCAACAACCTCAACATTATCTTTTTTGCTAGCAGTAACCGTTCCAAATCCTGCTATATTAGCATCAATCGTAACAACCAAATCATATTCTTTTTCTGTGACCCAAACAGGGACCATTAAATTATCTGCGACTAAAATATTAGATAAATCTGTGGCAGTCAAATTGTTAATAGAATTTGCAGGAATATAATGACCATTTATAACAGTATCAAATGGAATCTTTAATTTTACCATATAGCTAATATTTAAACCTTCATCACCAGTAACCGTTACTTTCATTGTAACTTTTCCGCCACTATCTAAAACCCAATAATCCTCATTTTCTTTTTGACCAATCAACTGGTTTTCCAAATCGTTCGGTTTCATTTGCACATCAACTTCAAACTTCAATTCAATCTTTTTATAAATAAAAATTATATGTCTTCTTTGAGTGCCATCAGCAAACGTTGTTTTTACACTTTCATCAGTTCCCTTTGGAGATATAGGTGTGGCAATATTATTAAATGTGTTTTTAGAATCTTCAAAAGTATAACCAACATACATATACATATCTTTCTTTAAATCTTCTCGTGTTTTTATAATCTCTATATTTATCTCTTCCTTCGTGATAACAGACTCTTTTATTTCTTTTCCTTTATCATCAACATAAGAAACCTTTATTTCAGGAGTGCTACTTTCAGACAATTCTTCTTTTTTAATTTGTTCATATCCAAGTATAATATGCACTTTTTGTT
>CAZTCE010000108.1:0-4384 GCA_964612205.1 uncultured Eubacteriales bacterium
AGAGAAATCCAAAATATCCAAATCTATTCATCCTGGCCAATGAAAATGAGGCAGGGAAGCAGATTAATATAACCAAATTCTCCTCCAAGGAGAACACAATTTATTGGGCATCCAAATGCGATGAGGCAATTGAAATGGAAGAAACTAAATTAAACGAGTCTATGACAGAGGGAGATGTAGAGCTTTACTATGACAGCCTTCCCATCTCCATTTATGTAGGTGGCCACTCCTATGGATATTATGATGTTGGCTATGGCAATTGGCTTCCTGATGAGGGAAAAGAGAAAGAAATTGAGGTTGAATATACCTATGAAGCCGACAGAACTTCAGTTGAGGAGTGCTTAGCTGATTGGTACTATAAAGATCATCCAGACCAAGAGCCTGAAGAGGAAGAAGAAATCTGGAAGTTTATTGAAGAACACTTCGATGAACTTGTAGATCAATACATGGACAAGCTACTATATCATTTTGAAGATGATGCTATTGAGGAAGCTCAGGATAAAGATTGGAGTGACTATCTCTATGAGGGGTACCACAAGGAGAATCCATACACTTTCAAGAGCCTTCAGGAAGCAGCTGAAGATGAAGAGGAGCTTCCTGGATTCTGGGATGAGGTAGAAAACCTTCCTGAAGAAGTGGAAGAAGAATTCGAAGATGTTGAGGTCGTCAAACCTTACTGGGAAGATCTTGAAGAGCCAGAATTAGATGCTAACCCATATAGTTGGGATAGTGACTATATGGAGAGAGAAGAATCCACTTGGGAATTTGTGGCTGAAAAGGATGTCTTCGATGAGGGTGGATTCCTCAATCAGTATGTATGGTACAAATCCACAAAAGATCCTAACAAGCACATCTTCATGTTCAATGATGACCTTCCTGAAGAAGATCAGGCTGATCACATCTGCCATTCAACCTCAGAAGCTAGAGATTGGTTCAATGCTTACGAAGGATTCTCCGAAGAGGATTTAGATTATGAGACAGATGTAGAACTTGGAGAGGAAGTTGAGGAAGAACTCCAGGCTGATGATTGTAGGCAGTTTATCAAGCACTCAACCTTGCAGGAAGGCAAGATGAAGGACCTAGATCTTGACATCAAGAGTGAGGGGGGCAAGAATAAATTAATCTCTAAGCTAGAGAAAGATTTAGCTGCTCTTGAATCTGAGAGATCTTTCCTTACAGATTTTGCTCCTAGAGAAATTGGTGCTGGTGGAGCGTTTGATTCTAGAGAAGAGATAGACAGTGCCTTAGAAACTGTAGAAAAAGAAATTAGCTTAACAAGAGCTAAGTTAGCTGTGTTGGGAGGTTAAAGCCATGAAAATTAAAAAATCTTTATTAGAAGCAGTTGAAGAAAAGGCAGTTGGAGTGACCATTCCAATACTCAACTCAGAGGACTTGGTTATAAAACCTACTGCAATCGCCTCAGCAGCCTATGTAGATGGCATAGAGAGTGGTAAGCGCTGGAGAGATAGATTTAAGGCTCAGTGTGATGAAGTTGTAGAAGAACATGAAGATGTTTTAGACTATGAAGATAAAGATAGAGTAGAAGGCAATAAGCCAGTTGTAGCAGATAAGCCAGTTAAGATTGTAGATGGCAAATTAACTGAAGACTCTCACGCCAAGGTTGCCAAGCCTGAGGGAGATAAGGTCAGGGCCTACAACAATGCATTGAAATACGCAAAGAAGGATAGTGCACCCTACTGCTATGGGTACACCAACAATAGATTAGGTGGCAAATTCTTTGCTTTTGATCAACCCTTCAAGTGGGATGGTGACGATAAAGCATTTAGATCTCAATATAAAAATGCAGAAGTCATCTATATAGCTTATCCTGATAAGAATTTTATAGAGGAAGCGCTTGAGGAATCTCTAGTTAAAGCTCCAGCTTTAGGATTAGATGAAATCACTCCCTTCTTTGAAATGTGTGATAGATTGGGCCTTAAAACTCTTGGTGATTTTGAAAGATTCATGAGGGAATATGGAAAAGATAAAGACCCCATTACGGCTCTTAAGGATTATTTTATAGATGAGTTGGAAGACCTTGACTTTAAGGCTAAGAAAGAATCTCTAGTTGAGTCTGTGAATGTGGCCAGATGTAAAGATATATTAAATAATGATATCGATTGGTCAGAGGTAGATGAGATTGGAGACGTTGATCTTGCTGTAGAGCAACTTCGAAGCCTAAATACTGAGGGTGAGATTTCAGATGACGAATACAACTACATCATGAGTCACTGGGACGAATTACTTGAACTCGAGTCTCTAAATGAGTCTGCTGAAGAAGAATCTTCTCAGGAGCCAGAAGAGGAAGTTGAGGAAGATCAATTTTCACCATTGGTGAAAATTGATCTAGGTAAATTCAAGCCTTGGGGAAATGCAGTAGATACTTATAACCAAGTTAAAGCTGCAGATAAGATGTATGATTTAGAGAGACTGATCGAAAAGGCTTGGCCAGATGGAATTGAAGATGCAACTCTAAATGACCTTCTTGCTGAGGATAGAGATTTCTTAGAAACCACCTTGGATATGAAATTTGAGGAGAGTGAGAACTGATCATGAAGCTTATGAAAGAGTGCTTTGAATATAAACCTTATTCAGAGATTGAGGTTGCAGAATACATCTGCAACCACCTTCCTTCTGAGGAGGATATTCATCAAAAAATCTTAAACTTAAACCCCTCTGCAAGTGAGTGCTGTGTGGCCGCAGCCACTTGCAAGTTACGAGATGCTGTTAAGTGTTATATGGACTACATAGCAGAGGAGTATGGACTTTCAGGATTGGAATCCATCAATGCTCTTGATGCAGTTATCCAAGATATTCAAACTGAAGGTATTGACGATCCAGATCTTGCAACAGTGCTTATTATGATTCCAGAGGTACCTCCTTTCCTCACAGAGGTTGTGGATCCTTCTTCCAGTTTTGTAGAGCTTGAAGGATTTCGCAGAGATTGGAAATCTTTAGGATTAACAGATGAGGATTTGAGAGACCTTCAAAATCAAATCGTTCACCAGACTGGAAAAATAGATGCTTTAGGCTCTGAAGTATATAAAATTAGATTCAGTCCTAAATCTCTTACCAATGGAGGAGATGCAGCAGACAGAATTATTTACATAGAAGTAATCAAGGTGGGTAAAATCTATCTAGCTGCTGCATTCAGTAAGGGTGATGAAGCAAACATTTCGGCTGAAGCTTTAGAGATGCTTAGAACCACTGCTAGGGCATTAAATCGGGGGTAATATTATGGATATCAATACGAAACTTTACCTAGCAATGAGAGAGCTTGCAGATCTACTGGGTAGTGCTGAGGCTAAGGAGTATTTAGATAGCACTTCTTGGGCAGAGGATGCTCTAATTGAGTCTGCAGAGTCCCTTGATATGGATTTAGATACTTTCCTAGAAAATGCCGAGGTGATCTTAGTCGATGATGCTAGAACTTTTGACATAAATAAATGGGAAGCAGAAACTGCTGCAGGAATAGCAACTGAATTGGATGAGAGAGTAGAAGAAGTTAAGCCAAATCCTCAATTCATTAAATATAGATTGAGCGTCGCAGATATCAATAGAATTATTGAGCGGCTCAAGACCAGCTCCATCAACATTACTGATTACTGGAAGACAAATCAATTCTTAAAAAGGAATAACCTCCAGAAGGAAGATTTAGTGGAGGTGATAAGAAATCTTTCTGCAGAGGATTATAAAACTAATTCCAAGCCAGTTAGTTCTGAGGATTATAATGAGGCTTCAATTTTTGTTAAGAACTCTAAAGTAAAAGATTTTAGTCCTTTTGATTTATATATCAAATTAGATTACGACACTGCAGAAGAAAGTCCTGTAGTAATTATCTCTTTCCATTCCAAATCTAATAAACTCAAAGAAGATATTGAGGAGCATTACTGGAGAGTTGTATACAGACACCCAACAGGAATCTACGCTACAGCGATTGTTAGGGGACCAGATCACTATCATGCAGAAAGTGTTTTGAGAGCTACCTATCAGCCTCAGAGCTGGTCTTTTGAACCCATCTCCAAAGAGAAGTTTGAGGATCTCTTGGAGCAAGGTGTTCCTGAGTTGGATTATAAAGGAAAGGTAGTGGCCGTTCAAGGAGATGATTACTCTATAGTTCCTGAGGAAGAGGTTCCAGATTCAATTAGGAAGGATATGCAAGGTCTTGAAGAGTCTTTGGAGCAAAACGCTGTAGAGGAAACCCTCAATGTGAATGTGGATACTGATCAGCAAAACATCAATGTTGCCAAAGAAGATTCAAACGTAGATATTAAGATTAACTCCAAGGACTGTGATGATGCTGAGTGTGATGCTGAAGCAGAGTTGCAAGAATTAGCAAGAGATCCTAAATACACCAAAGCGTTTGCCTATCTAATGAGAACTT
>CAZTCE010000109.1:0-4344 GCA_964612205.1 uncultured Eubacteriales bacterium
CAAACGAAAACGATTATGAAATCGGTGTATGGGGTGAGCGACACAGACGGTATCTAAAAGAGCATCACAGGGTTAGATATTACAATTTTCTGACTGCCGGAACTCTTGACAGTTACCTTGCTACTATCTAGTAAATCGTTTTCTTCTTTTGTGAATGTTTTTCCTGTGATTAATTGTTTTTCGGGATTTGGAGTGGCAATGCCACGGGGACGGACTTCGCGGCACACTTCAAAAAAATTCAAATTTTAAGCGAGTTACAAGCTCTTTTCGGTTTTTAAAATAAGTTAAAAACACATCAAAAAATTCAAATTGTTTCACGTGAAACAATTTGTTCGCATTTGACTCATTAGAATATTATATTTCCGAATTTTGAGATTTTTAATTTGGCTATAATCTTGTATGTTCTAAGAGAAAAATCGAAAATGCCACGAAGTCCGTCCCCGTGGCATTTTTTGCTTTTTTTTGCGAAAACACTTGACTTTTGAGCGAAATGGTTGTAAACTATCAGAGGTTTACAGAGAAACGTGGAGGTATGCAAATGGATAAGAATATTAAAATCAGTATGCTTCTTGAGTTGTATGGTAAATTGCTTACGGAAAAACAATTTGATATTACAGATTTATATTACAATCAAAATTTGTCTTTGAGTGAAATTGCCGATGAGCTTGATGTAACAAGGCAAGCGATTAGGAAGAGCTTGATAGAAGCTGAAAAGAATCTTTGCGAATTTGAAAGTAAGCTTGGTCTTTTGGCTAAAACTTTTCAAAGGCAAGAAAAGGTTGAGAATATTGTTTCAAAGTTGAAGGATAAAGAGCTTATAAAATTAATTGAAGAATTGAGATAGAGGTGGTTTGTATGGCATTTGAGGGTTTGAGTTCAAAACTTCAAGGCATTATAAATAAAATTAAAGGTAAAGCTAGAATTACTGAAGATGATGTAAAAGAAATAACAAGGGAAGTTAAACTTGCGCTTTTAGAAGCGGATGTTAACTATAAAATAGTAAAAGATTTCACTAATAAAATTTCTGAAAAGGCATTAGGCCAGGATGTTTTGAAAAGTTTAACTCCTGGGCAGCAAGTTGTTAAGATTGTGCATGAAGAGTTAGTAACTTTGCTTGGAAGTAAAGAGGAATATTTAAATATTTCTTCTAATCCTCCAACTGTTATTATGCTTGCAGGTCTTCAAGGTTCTGGTAAAACAACAATGGCTGGAAAGCTTGCAAATATGCTTAGAAAAAATGGCAAGAAACCAATTTTGGTTGCTTGTGATATCTATAGACCTGCTGCTATTGATCAATTAGAAGTAATTGGAAGGCAACTTAATATTCCAGTTTACTCTGATAGAGAAAATAGAGATGTTGTTGAGATTACAAGAGCTGCTTTTAAAGAAGCAAATTCAAAATTGAATGATGTAATTATCATCGATACAGCCGGTCGTTTACATATTGATGAAACGCTTATGGATGAACTAAAACGTTTAAAAGAATTTGCTAATCCTCATGAAATTTTGCTTGTTGTTGATGCAATGACTGGACAAGATGCAGTTAACGTTTCACAAAGCTTCAATGAAAAATTAGGCATTGACGGTGTTGTTATTACAAAGCTTGATGGTGACACAAGAGGTGGTGCTGCACTTTCTGTTAAAACTGTTACTGGTAAGCCTATTAAGTTTATTGGTACTGGCGAAAAAATGAATGACATCGAAGTTTTTCATCCAGATAGAATGGCAACTAGAATTCTTGGAATGGGCGATGTGCTTACGCTTATTGAAAAAGCTGAAGAGGCTTTTGATGAAAAAGAGGCTGAGAGAATTGAAAAAGCTGTTAGAAAACAAACTTTTACTTTGCAAGATTATTTAGATCAATTAAAGCAAATTAAAAGATTAGGTTCTCTTAAATCAATACTTGGAATGATTGGTATAGACGAAAAAGCTCTTGAAAATTCAGAGGCTGCCGAGAAACAATTTGTTCGTTCGGAAGCAATTATTCAATCTATGACTTTGAAGGAAAGAAATAATCCAGATATTTTAAATGGAAGTCGTAGAAGAAGAATTGCTGCTGGAAGTGGCACAACTGTTCAAGAAGTTAATAGATTTATCAAGCAATATAATGATACAAAAATAATGATGAAAAAAGTTATGAGCAACAAAGGTATAATAAATAAAATGATGGCTAAGGCTGAAAGAAGTGGTCTTAACATCAAGGATTTCAAAAAATAGATTTTAATTTTTAAAAAATATAAGTTTTGCTTTAAGGAGGTGAAATATATGGTAAAAATCAGACTTAGAAGAGATGGAGCAAAAAAAGCACCATATTATAAAGTTGTGGTTGCAGATTCTAGATATCCAAGAGATGGTAGATTTATAGAGGAAATCGGAGCTTATGATCCAATGCAAAATCCTGCTATGATTAAAATCGACACAGACAAATATGAAACTTGGGTTAAAAATGGAGCTAGACCTACAGACACAGTAAGAGCATTATTTAACAAAGTATCTAAATAAGGAGGAAGCAATATGAAAGAAATGCTAGAAATTCTTGTTAAGGACTTAGTTGATAATCCTTCTGCTATTGAAATTTCCGAGAAAGAGGAAGGTAAATCTATAGTTTTAGAACTAAAGGTTGATCCTCAAGACATGGGAAAAGTTATTGGCAAACAAGGTAAAATTGCAAAAGCAATTAGAGTTCTTATGAAGGCTTATGCCGGTAAAGAAAACAAAAAAGTATCTGTAGAAATCATTGGTTAAAGGGGTTTTTTTAATGGTTGAATATTTTGATATTGGCTATATTTCAAACACGCATGCTTTGAAGGGCGAAATTAAAGTTAGACCTTACACTGACGATGTAAAGAGGTTTGAAAAATTAAAAAAGATTCTTGTTGATTTTAATGGTGAGCTTATTTCTTATGATATCGAAAATGTTAGATATCAAAAAGATTTAGTTTTACTAAAATTAAAAACGATTGATACTATAGAACAAGCTGAAAAGTTAAAAAATCATTACATAAAGATTCCTAGAAGTGATGCAAAATCACTTGATGAAGGAGAATATTTTATTGCCGACCTAATTGGTTGTGAGGTTTATGCTACTGAGTTAATTGGTATTTTAGACGACATTTTCACAGCTGGTGCGGGTGATGTTTATGTAATAAAAAGAAAAGGCAAGAAAGATTTGCTTCTACCTGCTTTATCTTCTGTTATAAAAAAAGTTGATATAGTTAGTAGACGAATTGATGTGGAAATACCTAGGGGGTTAGAAGATGAAGTTTGATGTGCTTACTCTTTTCCCGGAAATGTTTGCTCCTGTAAAACAGAGCATTATTGGAAGGGCAGAAAAGAATAATTTAATTGAGCTAAACCTGATTAACTTTAGAGAATTTTCCAAAGATAAGCAAAAGCATGTAGATGATTGTCCTTATGGTGGCGGTGCAGGAATGGTTATAAAACCTGATGTTATTTATGATGCATATAAATCTATCGTAGATAATCTGAACTATAAACCAAAACTTATATATTTAACTCCGCAAGGTAAGGTTTTTAATCAACAGATGGCAAGAGAGCTTGCAAAAGAAAAACATTTAGTTTTGCTTTGTGGTCATTATGAAGGTATTGATCAGAGAGTTCTTGATGAGATTGTTGATGAAGAAATTTCAATTGGAGATTATGTTTTAACTGGTGGTGAATTGCCTGCTATGGTGCTAATTGATGCTATAAGCAGAAATGTTGAGAATGTGTTAGATGCCGAATCGTTAGTAGACGAATCATTTAACAACAATCTTTTGGAATATCCACAATACACCAGACCAGAAGTTTTTATGGGCAAGAGAGTTCCTGAAGTTTTACTCTCAGGGCATCATGCAAATATTGAAAAATGGAGACGTGAACAATCTTTAGAAATAACTAAAAGAAAACGTCCTGATTTATTAAAGTAAGTTTAAAACTTAAGAAAGGAGATATATAACAATGGATAAAATTAAAGCTATTGAAAACGAGCAATTAAGAGAAAACAAATTAGACCTAAATATTGGTGATACTGTTAAAGTATACTGCAAAATTAAAGAAGGAAATAGAGAAAGAATCCAAGTTTTCGAGGGTACTATCATTAAAAAACAACGTGGTGGTGCAAACGAAACATTCACAGTTAGAAGAGTTGCTTATGGCACAGGTGTTGAAAGAACTTTCCCTGTTAACTCACCAAAGGTTGAAAAAGTTGAAATCGTTAGAAAAGGTAAAGTTAGAAGAGCTAAACTTTATTATTTAAGAGACAGAGTTGGTAAAGCAACTAAAGTTAAAGAAGACATCAATGCTAAAAATGATGCTGAATAAGAAATTAAAGGTGCTTTAGAT
>CAZTCE010000110.1:0-4339 GCA_964612205.1 uncultured Eubacteriales bacterium
ATCATAAGTAGCAATGATTTTACAGTTTTTTTAGCATTTCTATATAATTTGTTTGAACGAAGTTTTGTTAAATGGTTAGCCAAATTTCCAACGCTAGGAGAAATTGACATTTGATTATCATTTAAAATTACAATTAAATTTGTATCTTCGATTTGTGCATTGTTTAATCCTTCAAATGCAAGTCCGCCAGTTAATGCACCGTCACCAATTACTGCAATTGCATAATCGTTTTTGCCTGAAAGTTTATTTGCTGTTGCAATTCCAATTGCTGATGAAATAGAGGTGCTGCTGTGTCCTGTGTTAAAAACATCATGGATGCTTTCGCGTGTTTTTGGAAAACCGCTTAGACCGTTTAACTGCCTTAAAGTATTAAACTTATTTTTTCGTCCTGTTAAAATTTTATGGACGTAACATTGATGTCCAACATCAAATATTATTTTATCTTTTGGCGAATCAAAAACATAATGCAGAGCCATTGTTAGTTCTACAACTCCTAAATTTGGCGCTAAATGTCCACCTGTTTTAGAGAGATTTTCTATTAAAAATTCACGAATTTCTTTTGCAAGAATTGGTAATTTTTTGACTGGCAAAGATTTAAAGTCTTCCAAGTCATCAATGTTTTCTAATATTTCACTCATTTAAAATTACATTCCTTTCTTAATTGCTATAAATATAAATTTGATGAGTAAACACAATTAATGCGTTTTTCACGGGAATTATAGCACAAATTGTAAAATGTGTCAAAATTGGCGATATGTCATTTCTTTAAATGCAATTCTAAGAAAATAGATATTTAAGGTTAAATAGCAAGAAAATTTTTCAAATATATTATTGAATGATTGAATTTATAGAAAAAAATTGGTAAAATATATTTTCGAAAGGGGAATTTTATGAAGAAAAAAGTTTTACTTGGAATGAGTGGTGGTGTTGATAGTAGCGTGGCTGCCATACTTTTAAAAAATCAAGGATATGATGTTGTTGGTGTGACTATGAAATTACATAACTTTGTTAACACTGAAAATGATGCTAGTGTAGATGCTAAGCGAGTTTGTGATTATTTAGAAATACCACATTACACATTAGATTTTGAAGAAGAATTTAAGAAATATGTAATTGACGATTTTATTTGTCAATATAAAAATTGCAAAACTCCAAACCCTTGTATTGAGTGCAATAGATATCTTAAGTTTGGTGCAATGTATAAAAAAGCTGTTGAGCTTGGTTGTGATTTTATAGCAACCGGTCATTATGCAAAAATTGAATATGACGAAAAATATGCTTCGAATGTGCTAAAAAAATCTAAGGCTGGAAAAAAAGATCAAAGCTACGTTCTATATAATATTACAAAGGACTTGCTAGATAAAGTTTTATTCCCGCTTAGTGATTTTGAAAATAAGAGCGAAATTAGAGCAATAGCGAGTGAATATAATTTGCCTGTTGCAACAAAACCTGATAGTGAGGATATTTGTTTTATTCCAGATGGAAACTATAAAAAATTTCTTGAAGAAAATTCAGATATCAAAGCAAATTCGGGAAACATTGTTAATTGCAATGGAAAAATTCTTGGAAGGCATGAAGGATTATATCGCTACACGATTGGACAAAGAAAAGGTTTGGGCATTTCTAATAAAGTTCCACTTTTTGTTCTTGGCTTTAACACTAAGAAGAATGAGCTTATTGTTGGTGAAGAAAATGAGCTTTACACAAAGGAGTTTTTGGTGGATAATTGCAATATGATTTTTGAAGAAAAATTTATTAATGGTATGACTGCCAACATAAAAACTCGTTACACGGCGAATGCTTTTAGTGGAAAGTTATTTAAAAATGATAATCAAATTAAAGTCGTTTTTGATGAACCGCAAAAGTCTATAACTCCTGGACAATCGGCAGTTTTCTATGATGGAGATATTGTCATCGGCGGAGGAAAAATTGTTTAATCACTAATTGAACTTATATATTTAACAACTTTGATAGAAGTTATATTTTAATACGAGGAGGATTATAATGGATTTTATAATTAATGCAATAAGAGGTTTTTGTATGGCTTTAGCAGATAGTGTCCCTGGAGTTTCTGGCGGAACAATAGCTTTTATTTTAGGATTTTATGATAAGTTTATCAATTCATTAGATGCGTTAGTTTTTGGCAAAAAAGAAGCAAAAAAAGATGCTATAAAATTTTTAATAAAAGTTGGAATTGGTTGGGCAATTGGAATGATAATTGCAGTATTAGTTCTTACTAATCTTTTCGAAACACACATTTATGAAGTAAGTTCAGTATTTATTGGTTTTATAGTTTTCTCAATTCCTTTTATAATTAAAGAAGAGAAGGAAACTTTAAAAGGAAAATATAAAAATTTAATATATTTATTAATCGGAATTATTATTGTTGCATTAATAACTTATTTAAACCCAGTTTCTGGTGGGAATATTGTAAATATATCATCGCTAAATTTTGGACTTGGCATTTATATTTTTATAGCTGCAATGATTGCAATTTCAGCAATGGTTTTACCAGGCATTTCTGGTTCAACACTTCTTTTAATATTTGGATTATACATACCAATTATTTCAGCAATAAAAGAAGTTTTGCATTTTAATTTTAGCTTTTTACCAGCACTTATAATTTTTGCGTTTGGAATTTTAGCAGGAATTGCAACAGTTATAAAAGGAATAAAAGTCGCTCTTGAAAAGCATAGAAGTCCAACAATGTATTTGATTTTAGGTTTAATGATTGGTTCAATTTATGCAATTGTTATGGGGCCAACAACTTTGGAAACACCAGCTGCTCCAATGAATTTAGAAACATTTAGTTTGGTTTATTTTATAGTTGGTGGAGCAATTATATATGGTCTTGAAAAATTAAAAGTAGTATTAGAAAAGAAGAGCAAAAAGGAGTAATGTATGTTAAATCAATTTACACGCACAGAGATGTTAATTGGGAAAGATGCTATAAAAAAACTAAGTGAAGCACACGTTGTTGTTTGTGGAATTGGCGGAGTTGGTTCGTATGTTGTTGAAGCTCTGGCAAGAGCAGGAGTTGGTGAGTTAACACTTGTTGATTTCGATGAAGTTTCTTTAACAAACATAAACAGACAACTTATAGCACTTCATAGCACAATCGGCAAGCCAAAAGTTGAAGTTGCAAGAGAAAGAATTGTAGACATCAATCCAAATGCTAAAATTAACATACAAAAAATTCGCTTGAATGGAGAAGATAGCATTGTTTTTGATAAAAATGTCAGCTATATAGTGGATGCAATTGACTCGGTGGACGCAAAGATTAATCTTATAGTAATGGCAACTCAAAATAAAATTCCTATAATCTCGTGTATGGGAACAGGCAACAAGTTAGAACCATCCAAACTTGAAATTTCCGATATTTCTAAAACATCGGTTTGTCCGCTTGCACGAGTGGTTAGAAAAAAATTAAGAGATAAGGGTATCACTAAATTAAAAGTGCTTTATTCAAAAGAAGAGCCAATCAAATGTGATGAAGAAGTTATGAAAGAATGTCAATTAGAAACTTCAAAATCTTATGTGCCAGGTAGCATTTCGTTTGTGCCATCTGTTGCAGGGTTACTAATTGCCAGCGAAGTGATAAAAAATTTAATAAGAAAATAAAATTTGTTCAAGCACCTGACATGCTAAAGTTTCATATATTATTTATTGTATATGAGCTTTTGATATGGGGGTGCTTTCTTTATGTTAGGAATGATGTCGCTCTTTGATTTTATTAAAGATTTCTTTTTCTTGTTTGGATATGTTACAAATTACAATTTGTTTCCAGAACCGTTATCTTCTTCGGAGGAAGCATATTATTTGGATTTATTGGAGCAAGGTGATGAAAAAGCAAAAGAGATACTTATAGAAAGAAATTTAAGATTAGTTGCACATATTGCGAAGAAATATACTGGTCCAAACATAGACCAAGAAGATATAATTTCCATTGGGACAATTGGTCTTATAAAGGGTATAAATAGTTACAAAAGCGAAAAGAAAGTCAAACTTGCTACCTATGTTGCTAGATGTATTGAAAATGGGATAGTAGCATATTGGAAAATGTGGAAGAAAGAAAGGTTTTTCTATTTCAGTCCAATTTAAACTTTTTCCAAAAACATTTATTTAAAGCTTATTATTACCTCAAGATTGATGTCAATCTGATGAGAGATGAGCTAAAGAAAAAGTGTTAGGGCACTAAAGGTGAGTGCTTGCTTCGGAGAAGCGAAGGCGAACGATAACGATTCGACCTATGTGTGTTTACTACACCAGTTTTAATTCTGTGATTTTTATATAAATAAAACTATTCTGATAATAGGTATTATAAAGAACAGTTTATATC
>CAZTCE010000111.1:0-4338 GCA_964612205.1 uncultured Eubacteriales bacterium
TATATAAATAGCCCAGGTGGAAGTGTTACAGCAGGTATGGCGATTTATGATACAATGAATTATATTAAACCAGATGTCTCAACAATTTGTGTAGGATTAGCAGCTAGCATGGGAGCATTCTTACTTTCAGCTGGTAAAAAAGGAAAGAGATTTGCTCTTCCAAATTCAGAAATTATGATTCATCAACCACTTGGTGGAGCTAAAGGGCAAGCTTCAGATGTTAAAATACATGCTGAATTTTTACTTAAAACTAGAGATAAATTAAATAAAATTTTAAGTGAAAATACTGGCAAACCTTTAGATGTTATCGAAAAAGATACAGATAGAGATAATTTCATGACAGCGGATGAAGCAATGGAATATGGCTTAATTGATAAAGTTATGAAAAGATAGTTTTTAAATTCAGACTTAATCTTTTGATAAAATTGAATATCAAGAGGTTAGGTCTGAAAGTGTATTATATAAAATTTTATAATCAAGTTCATGCAATGATTGATAGACGAAAGGAGTGCCAAATTAATGGCTAAATATGAAGATAAAAAAACTGTTAGATGTTCTTTCTGTGGGAAAGCTCAAGAAAATGTAAAACGTATAATAGCTGGCCCAGGTGTATATATTTGTGACGAATGTGTTGGACTTTGTTCAAATATTATTGAAGAAGAATTTGAAGAATTATATGCTTCAGAAGGCAAAACAATTCAAACGTCACTTAGCCCTAAAGAAATAAAAGAAAAATTAGATGAATATGTTATTGGTCAAGATGAAGCTAAAAAGTCTTTAGCAGTTGCCGTATATAATCATTATAAAAGAATTAATAATTTGCTTGACGAATCAGACGTTGAAATTCAAAAAAGTAATATTTTAATGCTTGGACCAACTGGATGTGGAAAAACTTATTTGGCACAAACTTTAGCTAAAATTTTGAATGTGCCATTTGCAATTGCAGATGCAACAGCTCTTACAGAAGCTGGATATGTTGGCGAAGATGTTGAAAATATTTTACTGAAGCTTATTCAAGCAGCTGATTATGATATAGAAAAAGCACAAAACGGAATTATATATATCGATGAAATTGATAAAATCGCTAGAAAATCTGAAAACGTTTCTATAACCAGAGATGTTAGTGGTGAAGGCGTACAACAAGCATTATTAAAAATTATTGAAGGCACAGTTGCAGCAGTGCCACCTCAAGGTGGAAGAAAACATCCACAGCAAGACTTTATTCAAATTGATACGACAAACATTTTGTTTATTTGTGCTGGTGCTTTCGAAGGATTAGATAAAGAAATTGCTGCAAGAGTTGGTAAAAGTGGACTTGGTTTTGGCGTTGAGGTTGCAAAGAAAAATGGTGGCAATTTATCTGAAATGCTTCAGAAACTGCTTCCTCAAGATTTAGTTAAATTTGGACTTATACCAGAGTTTATTGGTAGACTTCCTGTTATAACAACAGTTCAACCATTGACTAAAGAGGCATATATTGAAATTTTGACAAAGCCAAAGAATGCATTATTAAAACAATATCAAAAATTGTTTGAATTAGATGGTGTAACACTTGAATTTGAACCTGATGCAATAGAAGCAGTTGTTGATAAAGCAATTGAGAGAAAAACTGGAGCAAGAGGTTTGAGAGCTATACTTGAAGAAACAATGAGAGATGTTATGTTCGAGATACCAACCAATAAAAATATTGTAAAATGCATTATAACAAAAGAAACAGTTAAAGATGGAAAAGAGCCTAAACTTGTTTTAAACGAAGTGAAAAAGACTACTAGAAAAACAACTAAAACGACTAAGGAAAAAAGTAATGTTGAAACAGCATCATAATATATTTAAATACCATGGAGATTTTCTTCATGGTATTTTTTGTGCTTGCTAGAATATAGAGAAATGTCTGATTGCGAAAAATTGTGATTTTATCAGAAAAAATTTTTTTTGCAATTTTTTTCGTAAAAAGTATTGCATTTATATATAGAGTATGGTAATATAATAAATTTTAAAATTAGTTTGTTAAACTCTTTGACTTTTTCGATTATTTGTGCTATAATGATAATGCGTTCGGGAGGAAAAGCCTTCCAGAATCGGCTATATTTGGGGGTTAAGGAGTGATCGAAAATGTTTAAAGTAGGAGATAAAATCGTTTATCCAATGCATGGTGCAGGCACCATCGAATCAATTGAAGAAAAAGAAATTTTAGGCGAAAAACAAAAATATTATGTAATGAAGATGCCTGTTGGTGATATAAAAGTTATGGTTCCAACAAAAAATGCTGAATTAATTGGAGTTAGAGATGTTATTGGTAACGATACAGCCAAGGAGGTTTTAGATGTTCTTAGTGCAGCACCGACAGACATGTCTTCTAATTGGAGCAAAAGATACAGAGATAACCAAGACAAGATGAAAAGTGGCGATATTTGCGAAGTAGCAGATGTAGTTAGAAACTTAACTTTTAGGGGAAAAATAAAACCTCTCGCTACTGGCGAAAAGAAAATGTTAAGTAGCGCAAAACAAATTCTTGTTAGTGAACTTGTTCTTGCAGAAGCAATGGACAAGGATCAGGTTGAATCTTTAATTGACGAAAGAATAGACAAAGCTTACGCAGACTTTAAAGCTTTGAAATAAATTTGTTTTTCAGATGAATAAAGACAGGTGGAAAAATCTACCTGTTTTTTCTTTTTCTATATTATTCTAATTGATTTTGAAAAACTTTAGTGTTATGATTTATATAGAGTTAAAATATTTTGCGTAAGACAAATTTATTAATGGAGTTGAAAATATGAATAATATAGAAGTTAAATTTCCAAAAGATTTAGTCGATGAAAAGCTTGAAATTGCATATATTGGAATGTTGCACAACAATCCTAAAGGAATTTCAATGTTTTATTTAGATGTTAAAGAATGTCAATTCTCTGTTCCAAAGATGATAGATTTATATAAGCTAGTTTTGTTCCGTGAAGGTCAAGCTTACGCTTCTGAAGCTGCTAAAGCAGGTTTTTCGTTTCCCAAAATGACGGATGAAATTCCCAAGCTTATAAAAGTTTGTAAAGATTATGCAACTAGTTTGCAAGTCCCAATTGATGATATATTTATAAAGATAAAAAAATTGTTTTTACTAAAAAAGGCGTATGCTTACGCACCAACAGAAACAGTTCAAAAGAAGGTCGTAGACATTAAAAATTACAGCCGTTATAATGAAATGACAATTGCCGAAATTGAAACTAGGGTAAATAATTTGTCGTTTTTAAGTAGCATGAATGAAACTGTAATAAATCAAGGGGCTACTAATTTCTTACTATCAGGAAACAACAATCTTACAAATGGCATCAATTTGCCATTTCCAATTTTAACAAGAACTTTTAAAGGCTTTAGAAAGGGCGAAACAGCGTCTTTTGCAATGCCTTCTAACTCTGGTAAAAGTAGGTTCATATGCAATATGATTGCATATCTTGTTTTTGTTGAAAAAAAGAGTGTTTTGCTTGTTTCAAACGAAATGACAGAAGATAAAATGAGGCTTTGCTTAACCACCACGATTATTAATTCTGAAGCCATTCAAAAGCTACATGGTCAGAAACTAAAGAAAAGAGAAGCAGAACTGTTAGCATTAAAATTTAGACCTGATGAAGATAAAAAAGTTGATGTTGATAAAGATGGCTTTATAATTTGGGATCAAGAAAAAGAACCCCGTGAAGACTATTTAAAAAGACTTTCAGAAGTTTCGGAAGAGTTTAGAAAAACAGTGCTTGCAACAGATTGGATTTCTAATTATTTGGATGCTTCACTTCATTTTGTACATACTGCTGACCACACAAACGATGAGCTTCGAAACATTATTTTGGATTATTATTATAAAGCTGGTATTGAATATTATTTTTATGATACATTAAAAACTGATATAGAAAATATCGGTAATTTAGAAGAATTAAAAAAGACTGCCACGGTTCTTTCAAACATAGCACAAAAGTTTAATGTTTTTATTGGCTCAACATTGCAACTTGCTGAGAGCTCAACACCACCGCTAAGCATGAACATTAACGATATTGCTGGAAGTAGAACAGTAAAAGAAGTTTTAGATAATTTGTGCTTAATAAAAGAGATAAATAATACAACTTATGATAAATACGAAGTATCTGATGAAGAAGATTCTGATAGTTATCATGATTTGGAAAAATCAGATGTTTCAAACACAAAATATTATGCGTGTGTGGTTGATAAAAATAGAGCAGGTGCTAAGCCAAAAGTTCTATTTAGGCTTAATTTGGATTACAACTATTGGGAAGAAATGGGATATTTAAGATTAAAACAACAATAAATTAAAATGGCAATTAGTTTAAATTATTAATA
>CAZTCE010000112.1:0-4270 GCA_964612205.1 uncultured Eubacteriales bacterium
GTCTAGCATAGATATAAAAGCGGTAATGAATATGATGAAAGAAAATTTTGGGGTTACTGAAAACAAAATGTATGTTTTAAAATAGATGTCATAAGAAATTGTATTGTGTCGAAAAATATTTTTAATGTTACATGAATGTTACAAAAATATTAAATTACGTTTACAATATCGTTTTTGTGTTGAAATATCATTTTTGTTTATATAAAATGTTTTTGTACAAATACAAAAGATAAAGAAGAATGTTTTGGGAGGTTTTTAAAAAATGGGAAATAAATTTATGAACAAAGTTTGGAACATGCTTGGTGTTGAAAGTGATGATGATTACGAATATGATGAATATTATGATGCAAATCAAACGAATTTAGCTGAAGACAAGGCTTATGCTCCTTCAGTTCAAAATACAAATACATCTAAAAAGAGTAATAAAGTTGTTGGAATGCCAGGTATGCAACAGGTTAAGGTGATTATTTCTCAACCTAGCACTTTTGAACAATCAGAGGAAATATGTGAGCATCTAAAAGAGAAAAAGTCTATAATTGTTAATTTGGAGTATGTTAATAAAGATGTTGCAAGAAGAATTGTTGATTTTATTAGTGGTGCTGTTTATGGATTAGATGGTAACATTCAAAAAATTTCTAATTCAATATTTTTAGTTGCACCATTTAACTATGAAATTACAAATGAAGTTATGAAAGAAGATATCAAAAACAAATTATCAGTATCTTGGATAAAATAGAATTTATATAGGGGGGATACCATGTTAACTCCGTTAGAAATTGAAAATAAAACTTTTAATAAACAAATAGTAAATGGTTATAGTGTTGAGGAAGTTCAACATTTTATGAGTGAGTTACTATCTGATTATGAAAAGCTTTATAAAGAAAATATCGAGTATAAGGATAAGCTTGAAGTGCTAAATCAAGGCATTCAACATTATAAATCAATTGAAGATACTTTGCAAAATGCTTTGGTGGTTGCGCAAGGAACTGCTGAAACAGTTAAATCTAATGCAAAGGTTGAGGCTGATAATATAATAAAAGAAGCTGAGATTAATGCTCAAAAATCGGTTGAAAATATTAGTAAGCAGGTTGTTCAAAAACAGTTGCAACTTGATGAGGCTAAGAAACAATTTGATGTTTACAAGGCAAAAATGGAGGCTTTACTTATTTCTCAACTTGAGATATTAAAAGAAGTTAATAAAAACGATAATTAAGAGCGTCTATACGGCGCTTTTTTTATATGAATTTTGATTGAAAAATATTGACATACTAGCAGATATGAAATAAACTCATTGTGACGATAAGAAAGGAAGGTAGAAATGAGTAGAGCAACTTTAACAAATAAAGAAATTAAAAGAAAAAAAGAGCAAACAGTTAAAATTACTGTAATATCAATAGTGGTGGTTGCATTGGCAGTTGTAGCCATTTATTATGTATTAAGAGATCCAATTCATGAAGAAAATCATAATTGGGCAAATTCGCAAAATGTTAAGAGTGGGGAGAAAGAAGAAGTGAATATTACAAATACTAAATATCAAAATGTTGAAAAAAATCCAGTAGTAACAATGGAAATGATGAGTGGAGAAATTGTTAAAATTGAATTATATCCTAAAATTGCACCAACAACGGTTGAAAATTTCATATCACTTGTTGAAAGTGGTTTTTATGATGGGCTTACTTTCCATAGACTTATTCCAGATTTTATGGCACAGGGCGGTGATCCTAGTGGCGATGGCACAGGTGATCCTGGATATAGCATTTTTGGCGAGTTTTCTGAAAATGGCTTCAAAAACGATTTGAAACATGAAATTGGTGTTATATCAATGGCGAGGTCAAATGAACCAGATTCAGCAGGTTCACAGTTCTTTATTGTAACAAATGAGGAGTCTTATTTGAGCTTAGATGGTAAATATGCTGGTTTTGGAAAAGTAATTGAAGGTATGGATGTTGTTTATGATATCGTTAATACAAAAACAAAGAGAAGTGATTATTCAGAAGAATTGATGCAAGAAATTATAAATGCTGGTGGCGAAATTACAACAGAAGAATTATATTACAAATATATGAATGAAACAACAGAGATGTCTACTCCTATTAAAGCACCAACAATTAAAAAGATGACTGTTGATACTTTTGGATATGAATATGATGAGCCTGAAAAATTAAAATAATTTATTGTTATAAAAAGAGAAGCACCCTAATTTAACTAGGGTGCTTTTAAATAAAAAAGTTTTATATTTAAATGTTTTAATCTACTTCTTGACAAGAACGCACGTTTATATTATCATCTTAGTGTATGATAAAAAGAAAGGTGAGAGCTATGTTTGCATATATCAAAGGAAGTCTTGAAATTAAAGGAAATGATTATGTTGTTATAGATGTTGGTGGTGTCGGATATAAAATTTTTATGCCATCAACTACAATAAATAGATTAGGAGAAATAGGTGATGTTGTAAAGGTACACACTCATTATCATGTTAGAGAAGATGAAATTAGTTTGTATGGCTTTGCAAGTTTAGAAGAATTAAGAATGTTTGAACTTTTAATTAGTGTTAGCGGAGTGGGTGCTAAATCAGCCAACACGATTTTAGCTAATATAACGCCATCAAATTTTGCTTTGGCGGTTATAACAAATAATGTAAAAGAATTAACTAAATTGCCGGGAATAGGTGCAAAATCAGCACAAAGAATAATATTAGAATTAAAAGATAAATTAAAAACAGAAGAAGCAATTGCTTCAAATGATTTTGAGTTGCAAGAAGTTATTACAAAAGAAGGCGATGCTCATGAAGCAATTAGTGCTCTTCAAGTTTTGGGATATCCAGTAAAAGAGGCTACAAGAGCGGTTGCGTCTTTTGATTCAACCGATATGAAAGTGGAAGATATAATTAAAAAAGCATTGTTATATTTTGCTAAAAAATAGAAATGGTTTATAGATGAAACCCTAAAATCTAAATATTATTTATGAGGAAAAGACATGGAAAAGAATGTACCACTAGCTTATAGAATGTGTCCGACGACAATTGAAGAATATGTAGGGCAGGAACATATCTTGTCGAAAGATAAAATGTTATATAGATTAATTAAAGCAGACAGGTTATCTAGCATAATTCTTTGGGGACCACCTGGGTGCGGAAAAACTTCATTAGCAAGAGTTATCGCAAATTCCACCAAAAATAAATTTGAAAAATTAAATGCGGTTTCTGCTGGTGTTGCGGATATAAAAATGGTAGTTGAAGAAGCCAAAAACTTGCTTATGAATCCTTCTGGGAAAGTCGTTTTATTTATCGATGAAATACATCGTTTTAATAAATTGCAACAAGATGCACTTTTGCCTTATGTTGAAAATGGAACAGTTATCTTAATTGGAGCAACAACAGAAAATCCATATTTTTCAGTAAATAAAGCTTTAATTTCCAGATCAACCGTTTTTAAATTAGAACCACTAACGACTGAAAATGTTGAAACGGTTTTGAAAAATGCAATTGTTGATAGAGAAAAAGGTTTGGGAAAATATGGCGTAAAAATAGAAGATGATGTATTGAAATATATTGCAGAACTTTCTGGTGGTGATGTTAGGGTAGCTTTAAATGCTTTGGAAATAGCGACTCTTACAACAGAGATGGATGCAATGGGCGAGATTGAAATAACAAAGGAAATTGCTACGGAATGCATTCAAAAAAAGAAAGCTCAATTTGATAAGAATGGTGATAGTCACTACGATAACATTAGCGCATTTATAAAATCAATGCGTGGTGGAGATGCTGATGCGGTTTTGTTTTATTTGGCTAGAGCAATTTATGCTGGAGAAGATCCAATGTTTTTAGCTAGAAGAATTGTTATATCTGCATCGGAAGATGTTGGAATGGCAAATTCAAATGCACTTGTCGTTGCTACATCTGCTATGCATGCAGTTCATCAAATAGGCATGCCTGAAGCTAGAATTATTTTAGCACATGCTGCAACGTATGTTGCAAGAAGTCCAAAATCAAATGCTGCATATTTAGGAATTAACAAAGCGTTAAGTGATGTTGAAAACATGGATACAGGAACAATACCAATGCATATTAGAAATGCTCCAGCTGAAGGAATGAGTGATTTTGGATATGGCGTTGGCTATAAATATCCTCATGATTTTCCTAATCATGAAGTTGAGCAACAGTATTTGCCTGACAAAATGCTTGGTACAAAATATTATGTGCCAGATGAAACAGAAGAAAAATTAAAATAAATGAATAAATTTTTCAAAAAAACTTGATAATAATTTTATC
>CAZTCE010000113.1:0-4266 GCA_964612205.1 uncultured Eubacteriales bacterium
AACAAAAGAATTCTCTAAAAATAGAGTTATGCGTTGTTTAGATGCTATTGGAACTGATGTTAAAGAAATCTTTGAAAATTACTTTATAGGTAAGATAAGTAATAATGAAGATGGAAGAAATCTATTCAAAGCACAACTTATTAAATACTTAAATAGCTTAACACAACTTGAAGCAATTCAAAACTTTGATGCTAGTACAGATTTAGAAGTTAAAGCTGGTGAATCAATAGACAGTGTTGCAGTTGAATTATATGTTCAACCAGTAGACTCTATGGAAAAATTATATATGAATGTATATGTAGAGGGAGGTAATTCGTAATGGATAAATTTTTATTAGCTAAAGATATAATAAGTGGACAAGAAGCAAGGGGCTATATGAATATAGATGGCAAAAACGAGTTAATGTTTTTTGCTAAAAAAGTAAAAGCTGATGCGGAAAAAAGTAAAAAAGAATTAAAGACAATAGGCAATAGAAGAACACAGCAAAAAGCAACTGGAGTAAAATTAACTGGTAGTATGACTATTTATGATGTTACACCTACATTTAGAAAAATAATGGTCGAATATATCAAAAAAGGTATAGATGCTTATTTTGATATGACAATTATAAATGAAGATCCAACATCAACTATTGGTAAACAAACAGCGATTTTATACGATGTAAATATTGATAAAGTTACAATGGCTCAATTTGATGTTGATTCAGATACTTTAGAAGATGAAGTATCATTTAGTTATGGAGATATTGAATATTTAGATGAGTTTACAGCTCCATCTAATATGTAAGGAGGATACTGAATTATGGATTTTAAAGGATTTTTAATGTCAGATGTAAAACAATCTGAAGAAATAAAAATTAGACTTTCAAAAAGATTTACAGAACCTTTTGTTTTGAGAGCAATAACAGAAGAACAAGACAAAATGTTAAGAGAAGAAAGCTATAGAAAAATTAAACAAAGAAGCGGTAATTATACAAGAGAATTAGATACCGACATATATATGAAAAAACTTGCAATAGCAACTGTTATCGTACCAGATTTTAAAAATGCAGAATTGCAAAAAAACTGGGGTGTTCTTGGTGCTGAAAGTTTACTTGAAAAAATGCTTAATCCAGGTGAATTTAACGAATTATTATTTAAGGTAAGAGAAGTGAACGGATATGACGAAGAACCTAACGAAATAGTAGAAGAAGCAAAAAACTAATAGAAGGGGGCAATAGTGATGCGTTGTATGCTCATTATTGCCTCCATCATTTTAATTTATTACCTCACGAATTGATGGCGTTGCCAAGGAGGGAAAGATTTTTTATATATGCTTCGATAGATTTACAAGTGAAAAAAGAAAAGAATGAATATGCAAAACTGAATAAATAGAAAGGAGTGGATGAGTTGCCAACGGTAACACAAGCATTAAGATTGCATGATGGATTTACTCCTGTTTTGAAAAATATTCAACAATCAATGAATTTAACAATAAATGCGTTTGAAAGAATGAATCAAAAAACGAAAGATCCAATAGTAACTACTCAATTAAATTTAGCAAGAAATAAAATTGAAGATATTGGTGCACATATAAAATCTGCCGAAGAAAAGCAAGAAAGATTTAATCAAAAAGTTAGAGATGGTGGAAATGCGTATAATGGAATATTAGGAAAATTGAAAACCTTAATTACAGGATACGCACTTTTAAAAGGTGCACAAGCAGTAGATTCATATGTTCAAACGGATGCTAGATTGAAATTGATAAATGATGGATTGCAAACACAAGCAGAACTTCAAGAAAAAATTTATCAATCTTCACAAAGAAGTAGAGCAAATTATAATGATATGGCAAGTTCAGTTGCAAAACTTAATTTGCTTGCTGGAGATAATTTCAAAAGCAATGATGAAGCAATAATTTTTACAGAATTGATGCAAAAAAGTTTTGCTATATCTGAAGCTTCACAAACAGAACAACAAGCAAGTATGTATCAAATAACTCAAGCGATGGCTGCAGGAAAATTGCAAGGAGATGAATTCCGTTCTATAATGGAAAATGCTCCAATGCTAGCAGAAGCTATTGCTACATATACAGGAAAAACAAAAGGTGAATTAAAAGAATTATCTTCAGAAGGAAAAATAACGGCGGATGTTATAAAAAATTCGTTGTTTAGTGCATCTGAAGATATAAATGGAAAATTTGAAACTATGCCAAAAACTTTTAGTTCTGTATGGACTCAATTTAAAAATGATGCGGTAAGAGCATTTGCTCCTGTAATGCAAAAAATAAATGAATTAGTAAATACAGAAGGCTTTGCTAATTTTATAAATAATGCAACAACCTGTATGTATATTTTTGCAGAAGGTATTGCATTAGTTATAGATGGGTGTATTTGGCTTTCAAATGTTTTAAGTCCATTGGAACCAATATTGTTTGGTATTGGAATTGGTGTTCTTGCATTAGTAGCGATGTGGAGAGCATATAATATTGCCGTAGGTAGGGCAACAATAGCACAGAATATGTTGAATAGTGCTTTTTTGACCTGCCCTGTCGTATGGGTGGCTGCAATAATAATTGCGTTGATTGCAGTATTGGCATATTTATGGTTTACGAACGATGAAGTTGCTAAAGGAATGTTATTTGCTTGGGATAGCTTTTTAATTGGCTTGGATATGTTCGCTTTAGGATTCAAAGGTTTATGGTTTGGTTTACTTGATTTCTTGAGATATTTTAAAATTGGAGCACTTGCAATAATAGATGGTTTTATAAATAGTGCTGTACTTTTAATTAACGGATTTATTGAAATGTTAAATTTAATTCCAGGAGTTGCAATAGATACGATTAGCTGGAGATCTACATTAGCTACAGATGCAGCAACAGAATTTGCAAAAGAAAAAGCAGAAAGAGATGCAGAACTAGCAGATGATGCTCAAGCTATATATGAAAAAGCAGCAGAAATGAATGCAACAAGAGATGATAGAGTTGCTAATAGAAATAATTGGATTGATGATATGAAGGGTGGCATAGATAACTTATTAGGTGGAGACAGTTTATTAGGTAATATCGGAACTGTTGAAAATGTTAATAGTATAAATGATACTGTAGATATATCTTCAGAAGATATCAAATTATTAAGAGAATTAGCAGAGAAGAAATTTGTTCAAAATAATATTAGTAGTCAACCTATTGTAAATGTTAATGTAGAAAATATTAACGAAAATGCAGATGCAGATTTTATTTTAGATACAGTAACAACTGTTATATATGAGGCTACAGAAGAAAGTTTGGAAGGGGTGCCAGTAGGATGAGTAAATATCATATTTATTTAAGTTATAATAATAATGCTGAAATGATTGAACTACCTGTGCTACCTGAAACTTTTTCAATAAAGCATAAAGGCGATAATAAATCAAATACGGTATTAAATATTGGAGAAATAACTCAACAAAAATTGCCTAAAGGTTTTACATTAAGTTTAAAAGCAGAATTCCCATCAGATTGGCATTCTGCAATAAATGTAGATACTTTATATAATCCAGCTTATTATATAAAGACATTAGAAAATTGGAGACTTAAGAAGAGACCTATTAGGCTTGTTTTTGTTGGTAGTACGGTAGAAATAAATAGTCCTGTGACAATAGAAAATTTTACTTATACAGAAAAGCATGGCGATGTTGGAACTTGGGAATATGAACTTGAATTAAAAGAATATAAGTTTTATGGTGCTGAAAAAATATATTTGGATTCTCAAGGAACTACAACATCTAGTGATAATATATCAGCAAAAGTAATAAAGAAAAGGGAAAATTCTCGAGAGGTACCAGAAACATATACAGTAAGAGCAGGAGATACATTAACGAAAATTTGTAGAAAATTATATGGCAGTGATGAACAATATTGGACTTTGAAAAGGTTAAATGGATTGACTGATGAAATGCTCAAAAATGGTTTAGAAGTCCGGAAAGGTCCTTAGGGTGTACTGATGGAATATAAAGTAATATTGTATAAAAAGGATGGCAATTTGTGGGATATAACTAAACTTGTTTCGAAACCAACATTGAAATTTAAAAGAGTAGGAAGTTGCGGTACATTAAAATTAAAATTGCAAAATGGGGATGTTTTTCAAAGTACAGAGTTTAATATTGAAGAGGGAGATGCTATAACATTACAAACTGAAAATTATAATATGTTTCGAGGATATGTTTTTAAAAATGAAAAAGACATTTCAACGAAAGAAAGAACAATTACAGTTTACGACCAAGTAAAATATTTATTATATAATTATTC
>CAZTCE010000114.1:0-4261 GCA_964612205.1 uncultured Eubacteriales bacterium
TTGCAACGATTACATCGTAATCAAACCAATTTTCTTTTTCAATTCTTGGAATTAATTCTTCTGCTCCAACAAAATCTGCTCCGGCAGCTTCTGCTTCTTTGGCTTTATCACCTTTTGCAAAAACTAAAACTCTTTGAGTTTTACCTGTTCCGTGTGGCAATACCATAACGCCTCTAACTTGTTGGTCAGCATGCTTTGAATCAACACCTAATTTAAAGTGTGCTTCAACTGTTTCATCAAATTTAGCTTTTGGCATTTTTTCGATTAAATCAAATGCTTCTTTAGCATCATAAGATGTTCCTTTTTCAATAAGCTTTAAGCTTTCTTGATATCTTTTTCCTCTTTTCATTTTTTAACCTCCTTTGGTACTTGCGAAACACTACCAAATGTTTCTCCCATAATTATTTTTGTACTATTCGCTAATTGTGATACCCATTGAACGAGCAGTACCTTTTACCATACTCATTGCCGCTTCTACACTAGCTGCATTAAGATCTTGCATTTTTTGTTTAGCAATTTCTTCAACAGTAGCTATTGAAACTGTAGCTACTTTGTCTCTATTAGGTTTTGCTGAACCTTTTTCGATTTTTGCAGCTTTCATCAATAAATCAGCAACTGGTGGTACTTTTGTTATAAAAGTAAAAGATTTATCTTGGTAAACAGTAATAACAACTGGAATTGTCATACCAGGTTGATTAGCTGTTCTGTCGTTAAATTCTTTTACGAATTGCATAATGTTAACACCTGAAGAACCAAGTGCTGGACCAACTGGTGGTGCTGGTGTAGCTTTACCTGCTGGTATTTGCAATTTAATAACATTAGTAATTTTCTTTTCTGCCATCTAAAACACCTCCTATTATTTTTACATCTTTTGTATTTGTGAAAATTCTAGCTCTACAGGAGTTTCTCTTCCAAACATAGATACTAAAACTCTTACTTTCTCTTTTTCGATATTGATTTCTTCAACCACTCCAATAAAACTTTCAAGTGGTCCTGCTACGATTTTTACAGTATCTCCTACCTCGTAATTAATGTCAACAGGCATTTTTTCAAATCCCATATTACGGATTTCTTCTGGAGTCAATGGCACCGGCTTTCCTCCTGCACCAACGAAACCTGTAACACCTCTAACACTCCTTACAACATACCAAGATTCTTCTGTAAGAATCATTTTTATTAATACATAACCTGGAAAAACTTTTTTTAAAGTAGTCTTTCTTTTATCATCTTTAATTTCAATTTGTTCCTCCATTGGAACGACAATTTCTTGAACAAGATGCTGAATTCCTCTATTGTCAACAGCTTTTTCTAAAGTGTCTTTTACTTTATTTTCATAACCAGAATAAGTATGTACAACATACCATCTAGCTACATCAGTTGTGTTTGTATTATCTTGAGGCATGTTATTCCTCCTTTTTATTTGATTATTCTCCAGAAACAACTTCGTCAATATTAGTTTCACCTGAATGTAGAGTATTTTCTCCACTTAAAACATCTGAAATTTCATCACTTACTTCACCTGAAATTGCAGAATTTATTATAGTTTCGTCATGTGGCAAATTATTAATCCATGTTGTGCTTAACCAATTGAAGAAAAAGTTTAATATAACTAATACGACTGAAATTATTAGGACGAATGCTATAGTAACAAAAGTGCTTTTTACAACTTGATTTCCAGTAGGCCAAATAACTTTTTTTAGCTCAGCTTTCATTCCTTTCAAGAAGCCTTTTTTGTTAACATTTTTATCTTCTTGCATAATATTCACACCTTTACTCTTATATTATTTAGTTTCTTTATGTACTGTATGTTTTTTACAAAATCTGCAATACTTTGACATTTCAATTCTGTCTGGATCATTCTTTTTGTTTTTCTTTGTATCGTAATTTCTTTGTTTACATTCTGTACATGCTAATGTGATTTTGTCTCTCATTTTCTACACCTCCGTAGGTTTTTCTTTGCATATTCCGTGTTCTTTCTCTTAAAAAAAGAACCTTTTGCGGTTCGCTAGCTCATTTTACCATGATATTATGTGATTGTCAACAGTTTTTACTAAAAACATTGAACTTTGCGACATATTTAAGCAAAATTTAACTAATTTTTAATGCTAACCTCAAGCACACAAATAAGAAAAATATTTTCTATTTGCATGCTTGTTTTACACTCGAACGTGATTCTAAAACTCCATTATAAGCTATTTCAGTATCATCCGCCATTTTTTTAACCGAATAATATTTCTTCACAACTTCTCGATTATATTTTCCATATTCTTCTTTATTATTCATTTCAAAAACTTCTAGTATATCCTTTTCTAAAACTCCAACATTGCTCATTTCTAAGCCTCTACAACAAAAATTTGTTTCAATAGCTTTATCTAATTTAGATTCTTCAAAAACGCCTAAATAGCCAGCATCACCAGCGACAACCACAGGCTTTTCAGCCGACATCGCTTCCAAAACAGCTCTGCTTACACCAACAAATACTTCAGCAGAAGCGATAAATTTATTTATATCAGTTCTAGCTCCAGTCATAATCAAAAGTTTTTTGCCAAGTTTTTGGTTAATCTCATCGCATTTTTGTTTTAACTCTTCGAAACATTCTCCAGCACCAACAATGACAATCTCTAAATTATCTATTTGTTCATTCAAGCTTTCAGATATTTCAATTAGTTGCCTAGCAACTAATGAAGATTGCTCATCAATTCTACTTACATGCACAATTCTTCTGGCGTTGCTATTAAAATTAAATTCTTTTGAAACATCATCAAACTTAACATCTTTTGAAAATTTTTCTGTATCAATTCCATTGACCGTAACAATTATATTTTCAGATGGAAAATTATAATTATCTATAACATATTTTTTAATATCTTCACTCACCGCAATTACATATTCGCCCCAATCAGTCATCATTTTTAACATAGTGGTAACTTTAAATGTTCCATGAGCTGAAGTCACAAAAGGAAATTTCATATTCTTATGTAGTAACCCACATATAAAAGATGATATTCTTGTATGTGAATGAACAATATCGATTTTCTTATCTATAATAGTCTTTTTGATAATGTTATAGGACTTAACCATATTTAAAATATTTTTATTATGTAGTGGAGCATGAATATGCTCTATCCCGCTGTTTTCTAGTTCTCCAACATATTTTCCGCCATTTGACATAACAAAAACATTATTATTTCGTTTCTTCAATTCTTTTGCTAGCTCTAATATATGTGTTTCTGCGCCACCTATTCCCATACTCATTGTTACCAAAAGTATATTCATAATTTAATCTCCCTCTAAAATATGTATAAAATCTAATTTTCTTCTGACTCAATATAACTAATGCTTGCAACTCTTCCCAAAGATGTCATATAAAGAGTTTCAATTTCTTTTTCACTACCAACTTTTAGCTCAATGCTTTTATTTGCAAAATAACCTGTATTACTCATTGTTCCAGGTGTTTCAATTGTTAAAATAACATCATTTTTATATTCATTTTCAAAAATTTTGGTAGAACCATCTGCTAAGCTTTTAGTAACTTTAGCAGGTTCTTTTTTTACATTTGTGATTGTGCCAATATTAATATTAGTTGCGCTATCAAAGACAATATCTCCAGATACAAGAGCATCTGCTGTGTAACTTCTAACATCCTTAATCAAAAATGTGTATTGAATTTTGCCCATTGCAGAAGCATCAACAGTTTTGTCAAACGTTTTAAATTTTGTTGCACCAGCAATTATAAGTATAATTACTAAAACTACAATTGCAAAGTCAAATAAATTTATCTTTCCAAATAACTTGCCGTCTTTAAACATATTTATCACCTATCTTTCAATCGAAACAATATAACCAATTCCTGCATATCCTTTGCCTTTAACAAAAGCATCTTCACCAACTTTTATAGCATATTCACCAACCATAATATTTTGCTCTGAAAAACTTGCATCAGCTTCTATTGTTAATAAAATATCTAAAACTTCATTTTCAGATAATTCAGATTTCACATATTTACCTGTTTTTAAATCGATATCATATTTTTCAGAAGGCAATTTTTCTTTTTTCAAAATCGTACCTATTTTATAATTCTTAATGCTGTCGTATATATCTGTGCCTTCTTCTATCATATTATAGACTTCTGGTAACGATTCATTTGTTCTAATTTGATAAACAATTTTTTTAGAATTAGTGTTAATGATATTGCTATCTTGCTTGTTTATATAATGATATCCAAATAAACATGCAACCAAAACAATTAATATAATAATAA
>CAZTCE010000115.1:0-4188 GCA_964612205.1 uncultured Eubacteriales bacterium
GGGTGGAATTTTAATTTTTGGCGTTTTACAAACTTATATAACAAATTTTAAAGTTAACTACTTAAAAAGTGAAATGCTTATTTATCATGCACGAGATATATATAATACATATTTTAAAAATTCTGACGACATTGATTATGAAAAATATTTGACACCAAAAGTTATTAATAAAGATGAAAAATATGGAATAGCAAATGGGAAAAATGTTATTATAATTCAAGTGGAAGCATTGCAATCTTTTGTTATAGACCGCTTTTATGATGGCCAAGAAATAACACCATTTTTGAATAAATTAAAAGATGATAGCTACTATTTTGAAAATTATTATTACACAGTTGGTGCTGGTAACACATCTGATGCCGAGTTTGAAGTGAATAATTCAATTTATGCTTCTAGCATAGCTTCTGTTTATACAACTTATTATGATAAAAATTATTATGGCTTGCCATTTATATTAAAAGATAACGGATATACTGAGGCAAGTGCGTTTCATGGTTATGACAAAAAGTTTTGGAATAGAGAAGAAGCTTATAAATATTTAGGTTTTGACAATTTTTATTCATCTGAAGATTTTTCGTCAGGTGATATTATTGGTATGGGGGTTTCTGATAAAACGTTTTTAAAAGAAACAGCCAGCAAAATAAAAAAGATGCAAGAGCCATTTTATTCTTTTATTGTGACACTTTCTTCGCACCATCCTTTTTATATTGGTCAAGAAAATGAAAAAATAAAAGTGAATGAAAACGCAAAAGGCACTTTGCTTGGAGATTATTTGAATGCTGCGAATTACGTTGATAGTGCTTTGAAGAGTTTCTTTGATGAAATGAAAAAGTGCGGCCTTTATAATAATTCGATTTTTGTGATTTATGGCGACCATTTTGCAATTCCAAATTATAATGAGGAAAGTGCTAATTTAGTTGCTGAATTTGTTGGACATGATTTTTCGTATATGGATATGTTTAACGTTCCTTGTATAATACATGTTCCAAATAATGAAAATGGCGAAAATATTGAAACTGTTGCATCACACGTTGATATGTTGCCAACATTACTTCATTTGCTTGGAATTGAAAATGAAAAATCAATAATGATGGGAAATGATTTGTTTACTGTAAAAGATAATGTGGTATGTGAGCAGATGCACGTTGGCATTGGAAGTTTTATATCAGAAGATGTGTTTTATTATGTGTCTAATTCAGGATTAGAGGTATATAATAAAGTTTTTGATAGAAAAACAGGTAAAGAAATTTTGATTACAAATGATATTATAAAGCAAAGCAAAATAGCTGAAAAAACGTTAAATGATGCAAATTTTATCATAAAAAACAATATGATTATTAAGAATAATGATAGTATAGAAAAAGAAGATTAGCATTTTTATATAAAATTACGAAATACGGGAGAGCGAATTAAAATGAAATTATCAGATTTTTATTATGATTTACCAGAAGAATTAATTGCTCAACATCCAGCGAGTAAACGTGACGAATCAAGGCTTTTAGTTTTGGATAAAGCAACTGGAAATATTGAGCATAGAGTTTTTAAAGACATCGTAGAATATCTTACTCCAAATGATTGTTTAGTTATAAACGAAACTAGAGTTATACCAGCTAGAATTTATGGCGTAAAAAGAGGAACAGACAGCAAAGTTGAAATTTTATTACTGAAAGACATGGGAGATAACAAATGGGAAGTACTTGTAAAACCAGGTAAGAAGTGTAAAATAGGAACAGTGCTTGAATTCGGCAAAAAAGAAAATGGTGAGGCATTGATTGAGGCGGAAGTGCTTGATATTTTAGAAGATGGAAATAGAATTGTTAAATTAAAATACGAAGGTGTTTTAAATGCATTACTTGACGAAGTTGGAGTTATGCCACTTCCACCTTATATTCACGAAAAACTAAAAGAAAAAGAAAGATATCAAACTGTTTATGCCAAAGTTGAAGGTTCAAGTGCCGCACCGACTGCCGGACTTCACTTTACAAAAGAACTCTTAAAAGAAATTGAGAGCATGGGAGTAAAAATTGCTAAAGTTACACTTCATGTAGGACTTGGAACTTTTAGACCAGTAAAAGAAGAAAATATTGAAGACCATAAAATGCATTCTGAATATTATGAAATTGGGCAAGAAGCTTGCGACATAATTAATTCCACAAAAGCAAATGGGGGAAAAGTTTTTTGTGTTGGAACAACTTCTTGTAGAACAGTTGAAAGTGCTGCAGATGAAAATGGATATCTAGTACCTCAAAAAGGCAATACAGAAATTTTTATATATCCTGGCTATAAATTTAAAGTTTTAGACAATTTAATTACTAATTTCCATTTGCCAGAAAGCACCCTTTTAATGCTTATTTCTGCACTTGCTAATCGTGAAATGATACTTGAAACATATAAAATTGCAGTTGAAAATAAATATAGATTTTTTAGCTTTGGCGATGCAATGCTAATAAAATAAAAAATAATCCAGATAATAAATGTAAGTATATCTATTATCTGGATTGTTTTTATAAAATCCAAATTTAAATTATATCGATTCTATAAATTCTTTTTCCACGAGTTCCGATAACTATCGAATTATTAAATATGGCAGGTGAACCTTCAATATTTCCACCGCCAGTTTGCAAGGTGTAAATCGTTTCGCCAGTTTTTCCATCAATAAGATGAACTTGTCCATTCGAATCGCAAAATACGATGTAAGCTTTACCAGTGGCTGTGTAGCAAGCAACAGGTGAACTCCAAGAATAAAAGTTTAAATCTTTCTCCCAAGCAACATCGCCATTATTTTTATTTAGAGCCACCATTTTTCCAGTCCTTAAATTAGTTGTTTTTGAAAAATTAAAAATAACTAAATCTGAGATTTCATTTTTACCAACAATAGGAGAAGATAACGCACCACCGTTTACATTTGCATCATATTGGCAGATACAAGAATATTCCCAAATTACACTTCCTGTTTTTCCATCAATTTTTTTAGCAAATGCAGGAGAAGTAGTTTTTCGTCTATCAACTTCACAAGCAACATAAAGCATAATTGTATCATTTTCTTCTTCTAAACCAATAGTTGCATCGCAGTCATCTTCCATGTCGTAAGTCCAAAGTGGAGTAAGAGTGTTTAAATTTAAAGCTTGCATAACTCCGTTATTATTAGTAAAGAAAGCATAATTTTCATGAATAGTTATAGAGTTTTCCATTCCGCCGGCATAACCATTTTTTGTGTAACGATATCTTATGACATTAGGATTAATAGAAATTGTGCCTTTAGAAATATCATAATTCGTATTTAACTTAGCAACATATACCAATCCATTTTCACCAGGTAAGATTAATGTGTCTGACTTTGCATCAATCAAAGGATTTCCATCAAAAGCTCCCCACCCTAAATAAGCAAATTTATCGCGTCCGTTAATAAAATAAAGTTCTTTGCCATCAATCAGACTGAAAATATGATATCCAAATCTAACAGACTCACCACTTACTTGATTGATACCTTGTCCAACATAAAGCAGAGGATACCCTCTAGGGTCAATTGTAACGCTACCTTTTATTGAACTTTCCACTTTGATTGGATCACGAGTTGGATGTCCAGTTTCTAAATCATAAAAATGAACATGGCTGTCTAATGTTCCATAAATTACTTCAATAAATTTTCCTTTTTCCTTAAATTCAGGATAAATATTCATATTTTTTCTCGTTTCATAATCCCATTCAACAATAGACGGTTGCCCATTCCAGCCAACGCCAGTCCACGTATCGGTTTGCCCGATAACATTTGTCCAAACTTTTTGCAATTTATTTTCATTAACAACGACATGACCATAAGAAGCAGTATCTCTATAATTATTTCCTCTAAATGTTGTGATTCCCTTGACTTTATTGTATTGGTTAGGTTCTTCTAAACAAATATCGCCACTATAATTTTCAGCATTTTGAGTTTTTATATGCCATTTGACGCCTTTTAATAATTCAGAAATTTCTGAAATAACAATCTTTTCTTTCACCTTATTTGCAGGTGTTAAATGAGATGCTTCGACATATATATGATTTAAATTTTCGCCACTAGAATGAGCAAAATGTTGCTCATCACTCGGCAATTCAACTGCTATTGATAATATTAATATAAAAATAATTACTAAAAAAATAATTTTCTTCTTCATAAGTACTTCCTTTCCATTAGTGTAACAACATAAT
>CAZTCE010000116.1:0-4168 GCA_964612205.1 uncultured Eubacteriales bacterium
CTATCTTCTCGCGAAGAACATTTAACTCATCAATTCTATTAATTTCATTTCTGATTGCTGCAGAATTAGGCATTCCCTTGATATACCAAGAAATATGCTTTCTCATTTCCCTAACCGCTGTATATTCGCCTTTAAATGAAACAAGCATATCTAAATGACGAAGAATTGTATTTTTTATTTCTTCAAGAGAAGGTTTATTCTTTAAAGTTCCATTATTCAAAAAATCGATAACTTCTTCAAAAATCCACGGATTTCCATTTGAAGCCCTTCCAATCATTATGCCATCGCAATTTGTTGTTTCAAATAGCTTTTTAGCAGACTCTCCATCCACAACATCTCCATTTCCTATTACAGGAATTTTAACGCTGTCTTTAACAGCTTTTATAATCTCCCAATCAGCATTTCCGTGAATAAAATTGTTGTCTGGTTCTGCCATGAACCGTAATTGCGCTTGCACCGTTTTCTTCAATTATTTTTGCAACTTCAACAGCATTAATATGCTCATCATCCCAACCTTTACGAATTTTAACAGTAACTGGAACAGTGGAATTTTTAACAACAGCCTCAACAATCTTACCAATTAATGGTGGATTTAACATCAAACGTGAGCCATCCATATTTTTAACAACTTTTGGAGCTGGACACCCCATGTTTATATCTATGATATCAGCTACTTCAGAAACATTTTTAGCAATGTTTCCCATAATTTCAGGTTCGCTCCCAAAAATCTGAACCGCCACAGGACGCTCACGACTATCTATGGAAAGCAAATTTTTAGTTCCACTGTCGTCATAAAAAATTCCTTTGGCACTAACCATTTCAGTATATACAAGCCCCGCTCCATGCTCTTTGCAAAGAATTCTAAAAGGCAAATCAGTAATCCCAGCCATAGGAGCTAAAAAAATATTATTTTCTACATTTACATTTCCAATTTTTAAAGACTTAACAAACATATCATTACTCCATAAACATATTTTTCTTTCTCTTTTTATTAACACTAAGCACTAAACCAATCGCTATACAATTTGTAATCATAGAACTTCCGCCATAACTTATAAATGGAAGCGGTATTCCAGTTATCGGCATAAGTCCAATTGTCATTCCAATGTTTTCCAAAAAGTGGGCAAACAGCATAGCACCAATACCCGTTGCAATTAGCGAACCAAATGTATCTTTCGCATTTTTGGCAATATGAAAAACCCTAATAATTAATAGAACAAATAAAACAACGATAAGTCCTGATATAACAAATCCCATTTCTTCACTAATAACCGAAAAAATAAAATCTGTCGTTTTCATCGGCAAATAACCAAGTTGTGTTTGATTTCCATTAAACAATCCCATTCCCAACACCTGACCAGAACCAACAGCCAACATTGATTGAATAATGTTATAACCAGAACCTAGCGGATCTGTTTGCGGATTCAAGAACACTAATATTCTTTGCTTTGCATGCTCAGGCAAAATATATAAATAAACAAATGGCAATGCTGCACACATAACAATCAAAGCACTAATTACATACCACAAACTTATTCCCGAAGAAAAAATCATGATAACTGATATTGCAAAAAACACCATTGCAGTTCCATAGTCAGGTTGCTTTACTATTAATAATGTCGGTATCGCTATAAATGCTAATATTACAAGCAAAGAAAGTGGATGGTTTATTTTCTTTTTTTCGCTATAATGCGAACGCAGACTAGCCAACCCCAAAATTAAAACAATCTTTGAAAACTCAGAAGGCTGAATGCTTATCCCACCTATTGTAAACCAGCTCGTCGCACCGATTTATTGGTTCAGTAAATAAAACTAAAAATAACATCAATAAAGTCAAAGCATACAAAGGAATCCAAAGTTTTCCCCAAACCTCATAATCAATTGACATTATTATTAACATTATCACAATTCCAACACCAAACCATATAATTTGCTTCATATATTCATTATCAGCCGCTTCTTGCCCACCATTTGCACTAAATAAGGCAACAGCACCTATAACGAATAATGTAAAAACAATCGCAATAGTCAAAAAATCAATAGATTTAAAAAACTTTTTAATTTTTATCACCCCTCAGTTTAAATTTCTAAAATATAATCATCAAATCAACTCTTGCAAGAAAAATGCGAGCGACCACTGATCGCCCGCTATCCGAATTTATTCTTTAGTTGTAGACTTTTTAGTTGTTGTTTTCTTTGTAGTTGTCTTTTTTGTAGTCGTCTTTTTAGCCGTTGTAGATTTTGAAGATGAGGTTTTTGATTTAGTCTTAGCAGTAGTTTTTACTGCTTTTCTCATTTCAGTTGCAACATTTTCAGCAATACTATCTGCTGAAATTTCTTCGTTATCGTTATCTTTATCTTCATTAGAAACGCTTACGACTTCTTCAACCGTTGCAACATTATCTAAAACATCATCGTCAGAAGTAATAGCAACCGCAGTCTTTATGCTTGAATCTTCATCTGAAATTTTAGCAACTTGTGAAGTGACTTCATTTGCAATTATTTCAGAAATATTTTCTCCAACACTTGAAGATGTTTCTTCACCATCTTCATCTGATGCAACAGGTTTAATATTTTTTATAGGAATATTAGCATAAAGTGCAGGCCCTTCAAGACCAGCTTCAAATCCTCTTGTAAGTTGAACTTCCAAAGATTCTTCATCAATTTCAATATACTTTTTAATTACATCAATAATTTCCTTTTTCATCATTTCAAAGAAATCAGGCGAAACACTCGCTCTATCTTGCATTAAAACTAGCTTAAGTCTATCTTTTGCAGCTTGCTTTGAAATATCTTTTTCTTTCTTTTGAAAATTTTTCATAAATTTTACTATAGGTTCAAAAACTTCCTTTAATTCCATTATTCGTGCCCCCTAACAAACTATGCTCTAAATCGCTTTAGAAAATAGGCTTTTAAACTTTTGCCAGCCCTTTTCGTTTTTGCCTGGAACAGTGACAGGAATATTCTCACCTAAAATCCTTTTTGCTGTTTCCATATAAGCCTTGCCAGATAAAGACTTTGAATTAGTAACAGATGGTTCACCTTTATTTGTTTGAATGATAACATTTTCATCATCAGGAACTGCTCCAACTAATTTAACAGAAAGCAATTCAACGATATCGTCAGCATCCATCATTTCGCCTTTTCTAACCATTTTAGTTCTAATTCTATTTAATATTAATTGTGGTTTAGGCAAATTGCTAGATTCCAATAACCCAACAATCCTATCAGCATCTCTTACTGCTGAAACTTCTGGAGTTGTTACAACCAAAGCTCTATCTGCACCAGCAATTGCATTTTTAAACCCTTGTTCAATACCTGCAGGACAATCTATAATAACATAATCAAATTCCATTTTTAAATCTTCACAAATTTTTTTCATTTGCTCTTCATTAACAGAATTCTTGTCCCTAGTTTGAGCAGCCGGAAGCAAAAATAGACCTTCATATCTTCTGTCTTTGATAAGTGCTTGTTTTAGTTTGCAATTTTCTTCAACAACATCAACAATATCGTAAACAATTCTATTTTCTAGTCCCATAACAACATCTAAATTTCTAAGGCCAATATCAGTATCAACTAAAGCCACTTTTTTGCCCAACATTGTTAATGCAGTTCCAAGATTAGCTGCACTTGTAGTCTTTCCAACTCCACCTTTACCTGATGTTATAACAATTACTTCTCCCATAACTTTCCTCCATTCCGTGGTGCATTTGCACATTATTTATGCAAAAAAATTTCATAACATAAAAACTTGCAAACACCCACTTCCGTACGTATATATATTATATAATACCCGCTAAAAAGTCAAGTAAATTTCAACGATAAAAAAATAATGCCACGAAGTTATTTATGGCACAAAAATATAATAGCAATCTGCAAAACACCCAAATATCCAAACAGCGGGAAAAAGAAATTAATCATATCTGAAAAACCGATTCTTGATAAAATCACTCCTGCAGTGCATATTATAGAGGCATTTCTTAAATAATTTTTTTCACTATTCATTTTTAAGAATGAATAGCCGCATGAAAATGCAGTTGTGAAAATCGCAAAAAGTATAACGATACTATAATAATTTTCAATAAAAGTTCCACATGTTTTTGCCACAACCAAAGTCGGCAATTCTAAATTTAAAATATCAGGGAAATATATATTTATTGATTTATAT
>CAZTCE010000117.1:0-4150 GCA_964612205.1 uncultured Eubacteriales bacterium
CTTTTATATTTATCAATCAAATAAATTTTCATAACTACACCTTTTCTCCTGAAACAACAATTTCTTTTTTCTCACCAGAATTATTTGGCAAAATTTCTTTTTTATTTATATCGATTCCGGTAATATTAAAAGTTGCAATATCTCTAATCAAATTAATTTCCTTTGCTTCTTCCGGAGTAACGCAAATCAAAATCGAATCTGCATTATCTCCTAAAGACTTATCATATTCAACTCCATCAGCTGTAAATATGCCTAAAATTTTAATATTTTCAAGCATCTTTATAACCGTATAGCCATCTATTTCGTCACCAATTGATAACCTTTGTTTATTTGTCAAAAAGCTGTTTCCTAAATCATTTCTAATTGTTGCATAAACATTCACATAAGAATTTTCTTTTATTTGAAAAGACATTCCATTTTCAGGTGCTTTAATCTTTATAGATAATTTTTCTTTTCCATTCTCCGCCTCAAAAATTGACAAATTTTCTTTTGTATCAAATTGGCTTCTAAAGGCAATTTGACCAGCCTTTATATTGTCTTTAGAATACAATCCAGATATATCTTCAAAGCTGGTAATGATTTTTTGATTTGCCACAAGCGAAATCGGTATTTCAACCAATTTGAATTTTGTTTCATCAACCAATTCATTTTCAAAGACATCACTTGTAAGCATCAAGCACGAAACCTTTGCTTCATAATCAACTAACTGTCTTTGCATATATGTTGAAATTGCAAATAAAATAATTGCTAAGACTATTGATATAATTAACACATTAACTTTAACTTTCATTTTTCCACCTACTTATTAAACTTGAAACGGCTTGCTACCAGTGTTTACAAACCATGTTGAAATTGTATCCATCATATTTGTAAAAAGCTTTTCCATTTGAGGGTAAAACAGTGTTATTACAAGAACTAAAAGTATTCCGGCAATAAGTATTACCTGCAATATTTCTGAACCTCTTTTTGATTTTAAAATCTCCAATAATTTTTCCATAGCTAATTCTCCTTTACTTAAATATTCCATTAAAATTATTTCCAATCGAAATAAACATTGGATAAAACGTTATCAAAATTATGTTTGTTAATGCAATGATAACTCCAAATGTTATATAAATAACTTTCATTCTAGTTTTTTCCTTAAGCTTGTCCATATATTTAATTCGTAATGTGCTAGACAAATTTTCTAGTAACTCAATAATATTTCCAACCTTGTTATACTGCTCAATTGTATTGCAGAACATGTCCACTTCTAATATGTTAAACCTATTTTTCAAATCGTTTAAAGCTGAAGTTATATTGAGTTCAGATAATTCATATTTTGTTGCAAACATCATTATTGATTTTCTAAAATCTTTATTTTTGCAATTTTCATATTGATTTTTCAAAGCATCCTTTAACGGTACATACGATGACAATTGCAAAGACAACGAATCAGTAATCGATAATAAATCTGTGCAAACCTCACTATCTCTAGTTTTTTTATGAGCCATAATGTAAATATCTATAAAATAAAATCCAATCAATCCCAAAATTAGCATAGCAGAATACGAATTATAATTTATCAATCCTGCCAAACTTAAAAATAGTGTCAAAACAATTTTTGTTATGTAATATGTAATTCCGTTTAATTTTAAGGGGTAACCTTGTGAATACAAGAAATTTTCTTTAGTCTTTATAAAATTGATTTTTGAAAAAAGTTTTTTAATAGAATTTTCTTTAGCAACAACTTGAATGTTGTTTCTCTTTTTGAACTTATCTACCTGATGCTTAACACTAGCTGAATGAACCAGCAAATAAGATAAAATAAAGAACAAAACAAACAGTAAACAATTTATCATTATTTTCACGTCCTGTTTTATTTAATTTGAGCTCATTATAGCATCTGAAAAATTATTGTCAATATTTTTTAAAAAATTTACCGATTCATTTCGCGTCATTTCAAAAATAGTCCCACTTGTCGTAATATGTTTTTGCCTTAGTTCCAGTGTTTTCAAGGTTTTGCGTCGTTTTGGCACATTTAATGTTTTGATCAATTTTATACCTAGCTAATATAAATCAAATAAAATTCCAAATCCATACCGCAATTAAAACTGCAACAAAGTCACAAAGAAGTGCAATCGGAAGTACACCCCTTGTTTTCTTAATCGCAACCGCACTCGTATAAATTGCAATTACATATAAAGTAGTTTCACTCGACCCTAAAATTGTTGAAGCTATATTACCAATTTGACTATCGACCCCATAAGTTTGCAATGTTTCAGAAAGAATTCCAATACTTGCACCGCCTGATATTGAACTCATAATTCCAAGTGGAACAATTTCCGCAGGAATACCAAATAACTTTGTGATTGGCGAAATAATAGATATTAAAATATCCATTGCACCTGTCACCTTAAAAAGATTTATCGCCACAAAAATTCCGATCATCGTTGGGAAAATTCTTATTGCAACTTTCAAACCTTCTTTTGCTCCCTCAATGAAAATTTCATACGCATCCTTCTTTTGCTTGAAAGCTGAAAACACTATTAAAAAAATCATAAGAGGTATAGAAATATAAGAAACAAACTCAATCACTTTCATTTTTGCGCCTCCTCCTGCATTTGATTTTTACAGCAACAACACCAACTAAAACAGAAATAAAACTAGATACTAAAATCGGTATAACTACTATAACAGGATTCTTAGAATCGCACGCCACTCTAAGTGCTATAATTGATGTTGGCAACAGTTGAATTGAAGCACTATTTAAAACAATCAGCATCAACATTTCGTCTGCTAAAGTATCCTTATGCTTATTATTTTCCTGCATTTTTTCCATAGCATCTAATCCTAGTGGCGTTGCAACATTTCCAAGACCTAATAAATTAGCCGTCATATTTAAAGCTATGAAACCTCTAGCTTCAGAGTTTTTATCTAGCTTTGGAAATAACAAATTCAAAATCGGAGAAACAAATTTTGAAAGTTTTTTTACCAAACCACACTCCTCAGCAATTTTCATAATTCCAGACCACAAACATAACATTCCAACTATGTTTATACAATTTTCCGTTGCACTTTTCGTTGAATCAAATATACTTTCCACCATTTCAGGTGCAACCCCTTTTACTATACCTATAACAATAGATATTAATAGCATAAAAATCCAAACTTTATTCATAATCCACCCTGTACAATTTTATTCTTAGAAAGTTTATATATTCCAACAAACCTCATGTAATATTATGACAATATATTCCAAAATTTTACTTTTTTGCATTGACTTTTTATCCAATAAATGGTAATATACTCTCATAATAAAAAGTCGTATTTCACAAAAAACATTTTAAATACACTTAATTTTAGGAGGGATTGATATGAAGTCAACAGGAATTGTTAGAAAAGTAGATGAATTAGGAAGAATTGTTTTGCCAATAGAACTTAGACGTACTCTTGATATCGAAATCAAAGATTCAATTGAAATTTATGTAGAAAATGATTCGATTATTTTAAAGAAATATGAACCAACATGTATTTTTTGCGGTGATAATAAAGATTTAAAAACTTTTAACGAAAAAAACGTTTGCTCTAACTGCATAAAAAAACTACAAAAATAATTTTAAAGCCAGCCCGAAAAGGCTGGCTTTTAGTAGAAAAACATTAATCTTAACTCCGACTGATGAAAATAATTACATACCTCAATGTAGCTTTCGCCGACATCAAAACATTACACCATTCACACCAATCTTTGCTCGAATATTAAGAAAATTTGCAAAGCCATATCGACCATTCAAGGTTGATATAACCCTTAAGGTTATTTTTTGTTTCAGTTGCCTATATTCCAAAGCAACTTAATTAAAAATAATTTTCAACTTTCAGAATACTCTTAACTCAAATGCACAACACATTAATAAACCATATATCTAAGCATTCCCATATAGCCCACTTCACGCACTGCACACTCTTAACGCTGACTATATATCATCCATTTTTCATGAACCATATACACTCTTTGCTCGAATCAAATCAGACTACATCGATAATAATCCAATGTAACTCTTCGTTCAACTAATGTTCCTCTGACAATAATATTATATGATAATTTTAAATTTATATTCACGAATTTTTATTTTTCTTATCTTGCATAATTTTTTCATAGTATGTATAATAC
>CAZTCE010000118.1:0-4120 GCA_964612205.1 uncultured Eubacteriales bacterium
CCTTAGGAACATTTTCTTTTTCAGATTTAATCTCTGAAACTTTTCGATTAATCTCAAGAAAATTTTTAGTTAAAAATAAATCAGCTAAATCACTAGCATTTGTATAACAGTCACCTTCAGCCAGCGACAAAGCTTTTTTCACACTTCCACCAGCATAAGTAATGTCAACCTCATCACCTAAAATCAATCGCAATTCATCATCAGATAAATTTTCAAACTTGATTTCAGTAACTCTTGACCAAATAGTTTTAATAATTTTTTCACGATTAGATACAATCAAAATTATTGTTGCATAAAAAGGCGGTTCTTCTAGAACTTTCAAAAGAGCATTTTGAGCGTTAACATTCATGTTATCCGCATTGTCAATAATGATGACTTTGTGCTTAGCAACGACAGGCTTTAAATAAACCTCATCAATCAAGCCACGAATTTCATCGATTTTAATAATATCCGCATCTAGCCCAATAATTTTAAAATCAGACTCAGGCAAAGCCTCATTTTCTAACGCAAGAATTTTCTTTGCAAACTCAACAGCGACAAGCTTTTTGCCGATTCCCTCAGTGCCAAGAAATAAATACGCATGCCCCACCTTATTTTCTTCCACTAATTTATTTAAAATTTCAATTTCTTTTCTATGGCCAACAATCTTCCCCATTGCTCCTCCAAATTATTTATCGATTTTTCCAAATTTATTAAGTGGCCAAACCCTATACGTAACTCTGCCTTCAACTTTTTCCAAAGGTATGCAACCGAAAACTCTGCTATCTGTTGAGCCTCTTCTATTATCGCCCATAACAAAAATATAACCATCAGGAATAATCAAATCGTAATAATCGCCAGTTATAGGAGTTTTAAGCCCTTCAACTAAATATGTTTCATTTAGCTTTTGGTCGTTAACATACACCTCACCTTTGTTGCTAATCTTAACGTGATCACCAGCAATGCCGATTACCCTTTTAATATAACTTGTTTTAGTTAATTCAAGTAAATCATGCACTACAAAATCCATAAAACCTGTTCTTTTACTATAAGTAGCCAAGCCATCTTCATTTGTGTTTTCAGGCATTTCAAAAGTTATAATATCCCCACGATAAATTGGCATTTTAAAAGTTCTAACCAAGCGGTTTATAAGAACTCTTTCGCCATCTAAAATAGTTGGAGTCATTGAACGTTGTTGAACCAAAGTTGGTGTAAACACAAAATACTTTATTACAATAGCTATTATAAACGCTGCTAAAATGCAAACAACCCAATCTAGTATCTCCTTACACAAAGATTTTTCCTTAATCTTTGGTGCTTTAACTTTTATTTCATTTTCACTCATGAAACACGCCTCCATTCAATCAAAAACAATTTTTTATAAACTTTACCTAAAATTATATCTCTTAATCATTTCATTTGCAACACTTTTTCCCAACTCAACTCTTCTTTTCCGAAATGGCCGTAGTTCGTTGTTTGCCTGTATATAGGCTTTTTCAAATCCAAATATTTTATAATTCCATTAGGAGTCAAATCAAATTTTTCTTTAATTAGCTCAATAATTTCTTTTTCTTCACAAGTTGCAGTGCCAAACGTATCAACATAAATTGAAAGAGGCTGTTCCATTCCAATCGCATAAGAAAGTTGCACTTCACATTTTCTTGCCAAACCATTTGCTACAATATTTTTAGCAATATGCCTAAGCATATAAGCAGCTGACCTATCCACCTTGCTAGCATCTTTTCCAGAAAAAGCACCACCACCGTGCTTGCTGTAACCGCCATACGTATCAACAATTATTTTTCTGCCTGTAAGTCCAGTGTCACCAAGCGGTCCGCCAATTACAAACCTTCCAGTTGGATTAACAAAAATCTTCGTGTTCTCATCCATCATTTCAGCTGGCACAACTACATTAATAACATTTGCAACAACCGCATTTCTAATTTCTTCTTGAGATACATCCGCTGAATGTTGAGTCGAAATCAAAATCGTTTCAATTCTCTTAGGTATATCATTTTCATATTCAACTGTAACTTGTGTTTTACCGTCAGGTCTTAAAAATGGGACTACACCATTTTTTCTAACTTCAGTAAGCCTTTTAGATAATTTATGCGACATATAAAGTGCATAAGGCATATAAGTAGGAGTTTCGGAAGTTGCATAGCCAAACATTATTCCTTGATCACCAGCACCACCGATATCTACACCAAGTGCAATATCGCTACTTTGCTTATCAACATTTACAACAACCTTACAAGTCCTATAATCCATTCCAGTTGTGGCATCATCATATCCAACCTCTTTAACAACATTACGTGCAATTTTTTCAAAATCAATAACTGCATTTGTTGTAATCTGACCAGCAATCACAATTAAATCTTTTGACGCAAACGTTTCAACCGCAACCCTTGAATTCTCATCTTGTTTTAAACATTCATCCAAAATCGAATCCGAAATATAATCACACAATTTGTCAGGATGACCCTCAGTTACACTCTCAGATGTATAAAAATAATTTTTCATAAAACTCATTCCCTTCTTTTTAGCAAAACACTAACTATATTTTTTGCTATATAAATTTCAAAACACTTATTTTTTCAATGGCACTTTAATAATAACCTCAGTTCCCTTGCCTTTTTCACTCTTCATATCAATACTTCCGCCATTTGCTTCAATAATCTCTTTAGCAATTGGAAGTCCCAAGCCAGTGCCACCCATTTCTCTCGAACGAGCCTTGTCAACACGATAAAACCTCTCAAAAACTCTCGGTAAATCTTCCTTAGGGATTCCAATTCCATTGTCAATTATTTTAATGTAGGCATCATCGTGAACCGCACCAACATAAACCTTTATATTCCCATTTTCAGGCGTGTATTTTATGCTGTTTGCAACAATATTAGTAATTACACGCTCTATTCCATCTCTATCGCCATAAACCTCCGGAACATTCGAAGTCACATAACATTCCAAAATTTGATTTTTCTTGTGTGCCTGAATTTTATGCTTATCGCAAACTTGTTTCGTAAGTTCAGTAATATCAAAATTAATTTTATTCCACGCAACCTTCTTATAATCAAACTTCGTAAGTTGCAACAAATCACTAACAAGACGGGTCATTCTGTTGGCTTCATTTAAAATAACATTCATAAAATTAATTTTACTTTCCTCATCCAAATCCTGTTCAAGCATCGTTTCCGAATATGTCTTGATAGACGTAAGCGGTGTTTTTAATTCATGAGAAACATTAGCAACAAACTCCTTACGCATATCATCCAACTTCGCCTGCTCAGTCATATCCTGAATAACCGCAACAACACCACTCGGTCTATTCATTTCATCTCTAAACGGAGCAAAGAAAATATTGAAAAATTTATCGCCAATATTAACCATCTCCTCAGAAGAAGTCCAGTCATCAAGATAAATTATTTTTTCTAAATTAATATCAATTTTCAACTTAGAAAAAATAGCTTCAAACGTCTTTTCATTTGTAAGCGAAAGCATTTTTTTCGCCGCCAAATTAACGTGAATTAAATTACCATTTAAATTAAAAGCCAAAACGCCATCCGCCAAATGTAGCAAAATAGTTTCCAACTTATTCTTTTCACTTGAAATTTCATTCATATTGTTTTTCATTTGACTAATCATAACATTAAACGTTTCAACAAGCTTAGAAATCTCATACCCCGCATGAGTTTTTGGCGAAAGTGCAATATGCTCAACAGAGCCATTAGCAATCGATTCTGCCTTGCTAGTTAAAATTGCAATCGGCTTAGTTATACTCTTAGCAGTGATATACACAATACAAACAGTTACCATTAAAATTACAAACAACGTAAATAAATATGCCCTTTTAATTGTTTGCAACTCGCCATTAATATAACTCCTATCTTGTTGCACAAAAATTATAAAACTAATATCGCCATCATCAAATTTATAATCAATGTTATATGCAAAAACATAAGAATTTGAATCATGATCTTGTGCCGTATAATAATTTTGATTATTATTTTCAGCCCTTTCAATGCACTCAAGTGCAGTTTCACTAAGATTTAGCTTTTGCTCAGTTAAAAGTTCCTTATAATTTTTATCCAAAAGAAGTCCGCTACGGCTTATATTATTTAGCGAAAAATATATATTAAAA
>CAZTCE010000119.1:0-4088 GCA_964612205.1 uncultured Eubacteriales bacterium
ATTTTATATATTACAAACCCTACAGTATCTGTATGCTGTAGGGTTTTCGTTCGTTTTAGATTCTTTAAAATTGTAAAAAATCGAGTTCGTAAGACACAAGTAACACACAAGTAAGACACAAAATTTCATTCCAAGCGACTTTTTCAGCTTTTTAGTTCTTCATATTTAAAATTTTTCTATGCAACAATTATGTAAATTTTGCTTGCTATTTTATGTAAAGTGTGTTATTATAAAGAAGGATTAACTCTTAAGGAATTTATTTTGTAAAATAAGAATGGAGGAATTAGCTATGACTACGTTCGCCCCGCTTCCGATCTGCTCTCTTCCCTACAAACCTGAAGACATCAGTAAGATGACTCCTGGTGAGAAAAGGAAATACGGAATCTGTGACAAGTCCAATTGCTCCGCCTCTGGCGAATACAACCATGTCGTAGGAACTCCTTATAGTGGTGACCATTCAATCGGACGTGACTGTTAATCAGTAACGTTAACCGAACAATTAAAAAGACTCATGAAAATTCATGGGTCTTTTCTCTATTTATATTTTAATAATTACATCATATTCATTGTATCATCTGTTGATAAATCAGATATTCCTTCCAAATTGTAGAAAGTGTCTGGAACGTTGCCAATAAGCACTGTTTCAGCAACATTAACATTATCCACCACTTCAACCGCCTTATTGGTAAAAGGTGCTATAATTGTCATCTTGCTTTTAATTTCTAGATAAACTCGATGCCTTGTTTGATTTATTCCTGTTGAAATAAATTCCGTCTTGTAATCTGTGCTAACTGTCCCCGCTGGAACTATTTTCACAACGATTTTAGGTCCTCTACCTGCCAAAAGCTCATTTCCCGTGAAATTTCCTATTGGTATTTTTATATACATATCTTCAAGCATCGAATACTTTTCTTGTATTAATGTACCTATTTGCGACGATATTTTATTCATTTCTATGACATTTGCTCTAAGTGCCAAAATATTTCCATCATCATCTCTTTCTAGAGTTACCAAGTCTAAATACCCAAGTCCGACTCATAACTTCTTGTACTGCACTACTCGAAATTTTAGTAGCCAAACTTTCAGATCTTACCTTACAAAGTGCAATAATACTCGGTTTTATTAGATAAGTAATCCCTTCAAAACTAGCAATTACAGACACAAAAAGAATAAACACTTTTATCTTCCATCTTCGCTTTTTCAAATTTAATTTTTCAATATTTATATTTTTCATATCACATCAGAGCTTTTATATTCTCTTGCGATTGCAATCTTGGTATCAATAATCTTTGACCTGGATAAATAGTGTCATCTTTTAAATCATTAATTTCCTTTATATAGCAAACTGTATTGTTAAATCTCTTTGCAATCTTCCATAAAGAATCGTCCTCTTTAACATAATAGACAACAATACTCGGCATTTGTGAAACATTTTCATCAGTCACATCCAATCTTGACACTGTATCTATTTTTTCTTCCGTATTTGCAATAACTTCAACTTCTAGTTTAATATTAACTTGAATTTGATTCTCTCCAACGGTATTAAACGCAATGCTTTCAATTGAAGTGGTAATTATAGGATTAGAATTTCCGTTAAGACCGTCAACTCTAATAACTTGTTGAAATGGTAGCTCTAATTTTTTATTTTCAACAGTTCTACTATCTTTCCTGTTGTAAAAAACATTTACATCAATATTTCCAGCAATTGCAACTTTGCCATTCAAAACATTTCGCTCATTTATTGACACATTACCATCAATGCTAAGTATATTAGTATTATCTAATTCAGGAACAACCAAAGTTTGTGATAAATCAATATGCTCGGTTTGTGTTATTAGATTTTGTAAAACATTCATCGATTCATTTTCAATTCGCAATACAGCATTAGGAGTATAAAAATCTGTAATTAATTCCACATTTCTGCACTCGCAAGAAAATGCAATTACATCGATATTAGCCTCAACGCAAATTGTGTTTGCACTCAAATCTTGATACACAGGTCTTGTAGAAAAAGATTTTATTGAATAATTAATTGAAATATTGCTATTTTCATTTATATTATCTGCTTCGATAAATCCCATCACAGGAATCGTTGTTTCAAAAGTTTCAATGCTCTGCCTTTCATTTTCCGCTATATAAATAACTCTAACATTTGCATCAGCTTTAGCAAGTATTTTGTTATAACTTAATTTATATTCCTTATTAACTATGTTCATACTACTAGTTAAAATCTCGGCAATAGCGGGCATTCCATCGTTTAGCTTTATATTTTCTTTTAGTTCAACCTCAGTAGAATTTTGCATCAAAGGAGTAGAAATCATTTTTTCAACTTTTTGAATTTGCATATCTGAATCATTAGATATTCCTTTAACAATATTAATTTCACAATTATTAAAAGCTGTCACGTCAAATGTTAGCGGAACTTTTACCGAAACTTTTCGCCCATTTACCACTCTATACTCCACATTTCCAGCAGTTGCTTTTAAATCAATAATTGAATTTTCTATTATTCCTTGTAGCTCAACAACTTCCGAAAATCCAATTTGCGAATTTACACTTCTAACAGAATTTGATTCATCATCAGCAATATAGATAATTCCAATATCAATAGTTCCATCAACTCTAACACGATTTTCTTCTGCGATTTTGTTGAGTACACACACATCTCTCGTTATTTTTACGATACTCAAAATATCTGGTTTGATATCCTGTAAAACGATATCTCCAGAAATACTCACACTCTTCCTTGTGACTCCAGCATACTGGCAAACCTTAATCATCTCATTTATAGTTTCCGCACTCATAATAAAACATACCTCCTATTTATATTCGTCTAACAATTAGTTAACTAACTATTACACTCTTTTAATAAAAGATATTTCACAAGCACTAAAAATATTACAAAAAAATGGACATTCTAATTTTTTAGAACATCCATGTTTGATACAATAAATTATAATGTTATATCCGTTGCTACGCTATCTAATATAGAAGAATATTCTCCGCTGCCATCTGACACTTGTAATTTTACGTTTTTTGTTAATACATCAACATACGACCAGTTTTCTTTTATCATTCCTCCCTCTAATTTTACAGAGAAATTATTAGTAGTCGCTTCAAAAATAGTACCTCTCTTCTCGAAAGTTTTATTTCTTCCTAAACTACCACTAAGCAATACTTCCTGACCAATACAACCTTCTATATTTTTCTTTACTTCCTTAATATCGTTTTTTGTCACGAATAACCACCCCTCTATTCCTGAAAAACATACATGCTTTTCTCATTATTGTACGAACAGAGTATACCACAAAAACCTTGAATTGTCAAAGATAACTTTTGTGATTTTCCTTACAGCCACAAGGGTTTTAAAAATTGTTTATGTGAACTTTCAATATGCCTTATGTAGATTTATTATCGCTAATAAAAAAGTCAAAATGCATCATATTTGTAATTCAAATTATACCAAAAATTAAAATTTTACACCACCAAAAAGCTTTTTGATTGAAGAAACAATATCAATTTGCATGAACCAATCAACATCTTCAAAAAGGATATCATGCCAATCCTTTTTTCTGATAAGTGCTAATTGTTTCTTCATCACTTTTTCATCATAAATAAAAGTAGACATAGTTTCTGGATTGGAGTTAATAAACTCTTTCATGTTATAAATTTCACTTAACACCTTTTGAGAATTTCTATTTTCATAGTTTGTAGCTGCAAACCCTATTCCTTTAACAATTTTATTATTTGTAGTTTCAGTTTTTTTTACATTAACACAACTTACTGGCTCAAACATTTTTGGCTTTTCAAAAGTTGGTGATGGAAATGTTACAATTGGTTCATCGGGGGCAAACGAAATAGATTCTGATTCATTTGGTGATGAAAATTGTGCATTTAACTCCTTTATTAATTTATCACGTGTTTCCTTTGCATTAACCATAGTAACACCTCTTTTCATTAGTAATATATCAACTTACTCCTGATAAGTATTTTATTACTCTTTGCCTATTATTGCAACAAAAATAATATTACAATTATGTTACAAAAATATTACACGTTTTTAAACCATGTCGCGCTTTTGCCCAGGG
>CAZTCE010000120.1:0-4077 GCA_964612205.1 uncultured Eubacteriales bacterium
GTTTTCAATCACGAGTAGCACATTTAATTTAGAAGCAACTTTGCTTACGCTTCCTGGTTTAATTTTGGCACTTACTTTTCACGAATATGCTCACGCAAGAATGTCAGATAAACTTGGTGATCCAACACCTGAGGCTCAAGGAAGGCTTACTTTAAACCCGTTTGCACATTTAGATCCATTAGGAACTTTCTTCTTGATTTTTGCAGGATTTGGTTGGGGAAAACCTGTTCAAATAGATGAAAGATATTATAGAAATCCAACTCGAGATACTATGCTTGTTGCACTTGCTGGACCAGTTAGTAACTTTATTCAAGCCATTATTTGGTTCTTTGTTTATGGAGCTATGGTTGTGTTTGGAAATCTCGAAAATCAGTTAGTAATCACATTTGCTTATGTTGTGTTTTATGCTGCTATGATAAATTTATCTTTAGGAGTATTCAATCTTTTGCCATTGCCACCACTTGATGGTTCAAAAATTTTAAGATATTTTTTGCATGGCAAGGCAAGAGAAGTTCTTTACACAATCGAAAGGTATTCAACAATTATTTTGCTTGTGCTTTTTACAACAGATATCACAAGCATCTTAATCTCACCAATTATATCGTGGCTTGCTGAAAATATTCTTAGGCTGGTGGAACTTTTTTATGGATTGTTTTAATTAAAGAATGTGAAAGGGAGAATCATAAATGGAAAAAGATATATTAACACTTGCAATCGAAAGTAGTTGTGATGAAACTTCAGTTGCAATAGTGAAAAACGGTAGAGAGGTATTATCAAATGTAATATCAACTCAAATAGATATTCATAAAAAATATGGCGGAGTTGTTCCGGAAATTGCTTCAAGAAATCATGTCGAAAACATTACTTTTGTAATTGAGGAAGCACTTGAAAAATCAGGTGTTACTTTAAATGATGTGGATGTGATTTCATGCACTTATGGTCCAGGGCTTGTAGGAGCACTTTTGGTTGGATTATCAACTGCAAAAGCAATGGCGTACGCTTTAAATAAACCGTTTTTAGGTGTTCATCATATAGAAGGACATATAGCTGCAAACTACATAACTCATAAAGATTTAGAGCCACCTTATTTGTGTTTGGTTGTTTCCGGAGGACATTCGCATTTGGTTCATGTTAAAGATTACACCAAGTTTGAAATTCTTGGAAAAACTAGAGATGATGCTGTTGGAGAGGCTTTCGATAAAGTTGCTAGAGTAGTCGGAATTGGTTATCCAGGTGGACCAGTTATTGATAAGCTTGCAAAAGAGGGAAAACCGATATATAAATTGCCACGAACTCATTTTGAAAATCTTGATTTTAGTTTTAGCGGAATTAAAACGGCGGTAATTAATTTAGTTCATAAAGAAGGAGATAAGATAAATATTAACGATTTATGTGCAAGTTTTGAAGAGGCTGTAACAGATGTTTTAATTGATAACACTAAAAAAGCAATGCAGGAATTGAAATTAGATAAAGTTGCAATTGCAGGTGGTGTTTCTGCAAATTCATATATTAGAAGCAGACTTTCAAAATTAGGCGAAGAAAACGGATATAAAGTTTATTATCCTGAAATGGTGCTATGCACTGATAATGCTGCAATGATAGCCTCGGCAGGTTATTATAATTATATAAACGGTAAGCGTTCAGATTGGAATTTGAACGCAGTACCAAATTTGAAAATTGGAGAATAAAATTACACAAATTCACTAGAAAAGAGGTGGATAAATGGCGATATATGCAATATCTGATTTGCATTTATCTTTTGGGATAAAAGCAAAACCGATGGATATATTTGGAAGCCATTGGGATAATTATGTAGAAAAAATTGTCGAAAATTGGAAAAGTATGATAAAACCTGAAGACACAGTTCTTATGGCGGGGGATTTTTCTTGGGCAACATATTTAGAAGAAAGTAAGGCTGATTTTGAATTTTTGAATAAATTACCTGGGAAAAAGGTAATACTAAAAGGAAACCACGATTATTGGTGGACAACAATCAAAAAGATGAATGAGTTTATTAAAGAAAACGAATTTGAAAATATAAGTTTCCTTTATAACAATGCCATAGAAGTTGAAAATTATGTCGTAGCAGGCACTAGATATTGGGGGCATGAAGAAGATTTTGAAAATGAAAAAATTTTTTCGAGGGAATGTGAACGAGCCAAAATTTCGCTAAATGCTGCGAAAAAATTTGATAAACCAATTATATTTATGACACACTATGCACCAGATGAACGTATAATTAATTGCGTAGCTGATTATAATATTGATTCGTGGATATATGGTCATATACATAGTAATTACGAAGAAAGTTTAACTAAAATACCCCAAATTAAAACATATTTAACCTCTTGTGATTACCTTAAATTTGTGCCGAAAAAAATATATTAGATAGTTATTTATTCAAAAGATCATGAAATTTGCTTAGCCAAATTAAACAATATAAAGAATTTTGTCGAATTTGTCGAATAAAACTTTACGAAAAGTACTTGGAAAATGTAAAGTTCTATGATATAATGCAAAAATGCATAGTAAATTTAAAAAAGGAAGGATTATAGAAATGAACGTAAATGTAGAAAAATTAGAAAATAGTCAAGTTAAACTAGAGATAACAGTTGGAGCAGATAAGTTTGAAGAGGGAATGGAAAAAGCATATTTTAAAAATGCTAAATATTTTCAAGTACCTGGCTTTAGAAAAGGAAAAGCTCCTAGAGCAAGAGTTGAAAAATATTATGGTGAGCAAGTTTTATATGAAGAGGCTTTCAACGAAATAGCTCAAGAAGTATATGAAGAAGCTCTTAAAGAAAATAATATAGAAGCAGTTGCTAGACCTGAAATTGACATTACACAAATTGGTAAAGGAAAAGATTTAGTTTTCACAGCAATAGTTACTGTAAAACCAGAAGTTAAGCTTGGAAATTACAAAGGTATCAAACTTGAAAAGAAAGAATACCCTGTAACTGACGAAGATGTTGAAAACAAAATTAAATCTATGGCAGAACAAAATGCTAGAATTATCACTTGCGATGATGATAAAATAATTGAAAAAGGCGACACAGCTGTAATTGATTTTGAAGGTTTTGTAGATGGCGAAGCTTTTGAAGGTGGAAAAGGTGAAAATTATTCATTAGAAATCGGAAGCAACACATTTATTCCAGGTTTTGAAGATCAATTAATCGGTCTTAAAAAATCTGAAGAAACAGAAATAAACGTTACTTTCCCAGAAAATTATTTTTCAAAAGAATTAGCTGGAAAACCTGCAATCTTCAAAGTTAAAATTAATGAAATTAAAACAAAAGAATATCCTGAGATGGATGATGAATTTGCTAAAGATGTTAGCGAATTTGACACATTAAAAGAATTAAAAGATGATACAAGAGCTCACTTAGAAGAAGAAAATGCTAAAAAAGCAAAATATGAAATGGAAGAAGATGCAATTCACGAAGTTATTGAAGCAACAGAAATTGAAATTCCAAAAGCTATGATAGAAGCTGAAATCGATGGATATGTTCATGATATGGAACATCGTTTAGAATATCAAGGCATGACTCTTGAAATGTATATGCAAATGACAAATACAGACATTTTAGCTGTTAGAGAGCAATTCCAAGATAGAGCTGAGCATGGAATTCAAACAAGATTAACTTTAGAAGCAATTTTCAATGCTGAAAAGATTGAAATTACTGAAGAAGACATCAACAACAAATTAGCAGATGTAGCGAAAGAATATGGTAGAGATGCTGATGAATTCGTTAAAAAAGCAACTGAGCAAATCAAAGAATTTGCTAAGGAAGAATTAAAATACGATTTAGCTGTTAAATTCATTATGGATAATGCAAAAATCGGTTAATTTTACAAAGGAGGATTGGTTTTAGTATGATAACAAACGATTTAGTACCTTATGTTGTAGAACAAACAAGTAGAGGAGAAAGATCTTATGATATTTTTTCTAGACTTTTAAAAGATAGGATTATTTTTATTGGAGATGAAATTACTGATGCAACTGCTAGTGTGGTTGTAGCACAACTTTTATTCTTAGAATCTGAAGATCCAGATAAAGATATTCATATATATATAAAT
>CAZTCE010000121.1:0-4058 GCA_964612205.1 uncultured Eubacteriales bacterium
ATGTTTGCAGTACCGGGTTTTTTAGAATATGGATTGATTACAAATGCAGGAGCTGGTTTTTTTATAAAAGGGATTCTTGTGTCGTTACTGCTTCCTGTGATACCGATATTAATTCTTACTGTGTTTGCCACGCTTATTACGCAATTTTTTAAATTTGCAAAACACAAAAATGCTTTTAAAATTATAACTACAATTTTTTTCCTCGCATTAGTTGCTATTTTTGAATTTAATATGAACACAAACATGGAAACTAATGGAGAAATTAGTGGAGAAGCTTTGCTAGTTTTAAGCGAGGGAATAAATAAGATTAGTCCTAGATACTTAGAAATTTGCGGTAATATTTTTGCTGATAATAATTTTACCAGCAATACATCGCTTGTGTTTTTTGCGTTTGTAAATATATTTTTAACATTTTTGGTTATAAATATATTTAGCAAGCTTTATATGAAAGGTGTTTATTATAACTTTGATTTGACTGTTGATGTAAAAAAAACAAAATCAAAAAATAGATTTGAAAGAAGTTCACAATATTTATCGCTTGTTCAAAAAGAAATAAAAAGTTTATTTAGAAATTCTACTTATTTCATACAATGCGTGTTGCCAACGATTTTTGTGCCAGTAATTATAATATTTACAAGTTCAGCAAGTTTAACCGATGAAGCATTAACCGAAATGCTCGGAGAAGGCATGACGCTTAAGTTTGTGACATCAATGATTTTTGTATATGCTATGCTAATTTCTAATCAAATTTCAACAACAGCCATATCAAGAGCTGGCATTAGAGAGCATGAATATATGCAAACACTACCAATTAAAAAAAATAAAATAATAAATGCAAAAGTTATGCCAGGAATAATCATTGGGATTGCAACTACATTAGTAGGAACATTTTATGTGACAAAATTATTCTCATTATCTTTTATCGAAGCTTTTGCAATAGCTATTATCATCACACTGCTAAGCATCGTGAACAATTATCTACAAATAATGCTTGATAAAAAACATCCAAAACTTGAATGGGAAAGCGAATTAGCAGTTGTTAAGCAAAACATGAATATCATTATTGGATTTTTTGTTTCAATCGGAATGTTGATTCTAATTGCTTGCTTCGGAAATATAATTGGAAATATTTAGATTAAATTGCCATTTCCACTATTTAGTGGGGGTGGCAATAAATATTTGATACATAACTCAAATCTCTACATTTTTTTGTGGCATGACACATCAACCAAATTATAGATTTTTAGCCATTGAATCTTGGCTATATTTGTGATATACTACTCAAATAGTGAGAGTGAAAAGAGGTGAGAAAGTGTCATATTTAGAAGATAGAAATAATTCTGTAGCTACTTTACATTCATTATATTCAGCAAATATTCCTGAATATTTATTAGAGTTTTTGGAAGTTCCAGAAGTGCTTAGATTAAACGGCGTTGAACAAAATGCTGGAATTGATTATTCTGGATTTAATATATACAAATATAGATTTTCTATGTTAGATCATAGTTTAGGAGTTGCCCTTATTTTAAATAGTTTTGTTACTAATAAAAAGCAAGTTATTTCAGCATTACTTCATGATATTGATGTGCCAGCTTTTTTATATAGCTCTTATTACATTGATGAATCAAATTTTGATAAAAACGATTCAAAATTAACAGCCTATGATATAATTGTTGGCTCTAATAAACTTTTTGAATATTTTTTCAAAAATGGTGTTGATATAAATGACATGTGTGATTACACCAAATATCCGCTTGCATATAATGTTAGGCCACATCTTTGTGCACATCGCTTGGAATATTTTTTGCATACTGCATATTTAACGGGTATGTATAAATTTGAAGAAATTGAAAAGATGTATAATGATTTGTTTGTCACACCTAACGAAGAAAATATGCCAGAGTTTTGCTTTAGAACTCCTGAGATTGCAAAAGAGTTTTGTAAACTTACAATTAGGTGCGGAGAAAAATATCGTAGCTATGAAGCTAAAATGGCGATGAAGTTTATTTCAGACACATTATCTGCAATGGTTAGAAGAGAAATAATTACCAGAAAAGATTTATACACATATAGTGATAGAGTAATCATGGATATGGGGCTTTCTTGTAGTGATAAAAGAATTAGTGATAGATGGAAATATTTACCTGAGTTAAACAAAGTATACACGAAATTTAATCCTGTAAAAGGTAAAAAATGTTTTAAAATAAAAGCAGAGTTGAGATATGTAGATCCGCTTGTTAGGATTGAAAATAGTGGCTTTGACTTAAGAGTTTCTGAAATTGACAAAGAAATAAAACGTGAAATAGATGAATACTTAAATTCAGACACAGATTTATATATGTATAGTGATTATGAAGATTAAAAACCATTCAATAATTGAGTGGTTTTTTTTAACACAAAAAATTCACAATAATTTTAGCACTCGGGCTTGACAAGTGCTAACCATAGTGATATCTTATTATTGTTCGATTAGCACTCAAGAAAATCAAGTGCTAAAAAGGAAGGTGATAAAATTGCTTTTAGATGAACGAAAAAAGAAAATATTAGAAGCTGTAATTGAAGAATATAATCGCACTGCTGAGCCTGTTGGTTCTGGCAAAATTGCAAGTGATTATGATTTGGGTTTGAGTTCTGCAACAATCAGAAACGAGATGGCGAGTTTAGAAGAGTTAGGTCTTCTAGAGCAACCTCATACATCTGCTGGAAGAGTCCCTTCTGATAGAGGCTACCGTATATATATAGATAACATTATGAAAGAAAAAAGTCTTTCTGCAAAAGAAAAAAATATGATTGATAAAGTTATTAGTGATGATATAACAAAATTTGAATCACTAATGTTGGAAGCTTCAAATGTGCTTACACGTCTTACAAATTATGCTTCAATAACAATTGAACCTGAGCTTGATAATTGTGAAGTTGAAGAAATAAAATTAGTAAAAATTGGGCACGATAGATTGATGATTGTTATCCTTGCAAATAATGGAACAATCAAAGAAAGCATTATAAAATATGATGAAGAAATACCAGAAGAAAACATTGAGATATTTAATAATTATCTAAACTATAAACTTCAGGGAAGAAACTTCAAAGAAATTTACGAAAACATTGGCGAATATGTTGGGCAAGAACTCGATAATATAAATGATAAAATTATCCCGCTAGTTGCGGAATTAAACAATTTGCTTATAAATAAAAATGCAAAAGTTCATATGGAAGGTGCAACCAATCTTTTAGAGTTGCCAGAGCTTAAGAAAACTGATACATTGAAAAATTTTTTGAATATAATCGAAACGCAAGATGCAATTAAAGAAATTGCACGTAGTGGATATGATGGAAACATAAATGTTTATATTGGTAACGAGTGTGCTTTCGAAGATTTAAAAGATTTTACAATTATTACATATAAGCAGCTAATTAATGATAAAGAAGTTGGCACAATTGGTTTAATCGGCCCAACTCGTATGGATTATAAGAAAGTAATTCCAATGATTAAATACATTGGAGATACAATACAAGAAAAGATGAAACAAGGAGGAAAAGAGGATGCAAGAAAAGGCAAAGAAACTTGACGAAGAGTTGGAAAATGAAGAAGAAGTTACAACTCAAGATTTGCTTAAGCAAATTGAAAAACTGAAGCAAGAAAATGAGAGGTACTATGAACATCTTCAAAGAACTGCAGCAGAATTTGATAATTACAAAAAAAGAATGCAAAAAGAAAAAGATGCAACGTATAACTTAGCGGTTGGCGATGTTGTAACAAAATTCTTAGAAGTTCTTGATAATTTGGAAAAAGCATTGCTTGCAGAAACAAAAGATGAAAAAATGAAAGAAGGAATAGATCTAATCAGAAAAGAAATGGTGGATATAATGACTACGTTAAAAATCGAACGTATTGCCACCGTTGGAGAAACTTTTAATCCTGAAATTCACGAAGCAGTAATGCACGTTGAAGATGAAGAACATGGAGAAAAAGAAATTGTTGAAGAGTTTAGGTCTGGCTATAAAATGGGTAGCAGAGTATTAAGGCATGCTATGGTCAAAGTAGCTAACTAATTTGA
>CAZTCE010000122.1:0-4054 GCA_964612205.1 uncultured Eubacteriales bacterium
TAGATATACACATTAATTTTTATTTTATGACTTCTACAATTTGTTTTTCAAGCTCTACCAATTTATCTGCAATTTCATTTGCACGTTTATCACTCATCTCAGCTTTTAAATCTTCATTAACAAGCTTTGTCATCTCCTCAATTTCTTCACGAAGATTTTCCATTTTTTGTAGAATTTCAAGACGAATAAATTTATACTCATTTGGAGATTTCATCTCGCCAACTTTCGCAATTCTATATAAATCTGCTTCATACATATCCCCACGCATAGGAATCTCAACTGGTATATCAAGCTTTTCTGAAATAGCTTCAGCCAAACTTTTCTGTGCTTCTTCGTCACCATGAACAAGAAAAATTTGCTTTGGTCTTTTTTCAAAAGCTTCAACAAAATTTAAAAGTCCATTTTTGTCTGCATGACCTGAAAAAGCTTCAATATATTTGACATTGGCCTTTACACCAATCTCTTCGCCAAAAATTTTAACAGTTTTCGCACCATCAACAATTTTTCTTCCAAGAGTTCCAATTGCTTGATATCCAACAAAAAGTATCGTGCTTTCAGGACGCCACAAATTATGTTTTAAGTGATGTTTAATTCTTCCAACTTCACACATACCACTTGCAGAAATTATAATCGTTTTATTAGCAGTCTCGTTTAATTCTTTAGATTCTTCAACCGATTTAGTAAAGCGAAGTCCAGGAAATTCAAGTGGCTTTTTGCCTTCTTTAATATCTTCTTGTACAAATTCATCTAAACAATCCAAATTTTTCAAAAATACTTCTGTTGCAGATGTAGCAAGCGGACTATCAACATAAACCGGAGCTCCCATAACTTCATCAAATTCTTTTCTGAATTCTGGATCGTCATTTTGCTTACTCTTTTGAAGCTCATATAAAATTTCTTGTGTCCTGCCAACAGCAAATGAAGGGATAACAACATTTCCACCTTTTTCAAGAGTTGAAGAAACAACATCTAAAAATTCTTTTGCTTTATCAACTTTTTCTTCGTGTAACCTATCACCATAAGTTGATTCCATAATCAAAATATCTGCGTCAGCAATTATTGATGGTTCTCTAAGAAGTGGAATATCATTATTACCCAAATCACCTGTAAATACGATTTTTTGTTCAGTACCATCTTCTGTAACCCACACCTCAATCAACGCACTTCCAAGCATATGTCCAGCATCAGTAAATCTAACTTTTATATTTTTATCAATTTGAACTATTTCGTTATATTGAACTTTTTCAAATAGCGATAGTGAATCAACTGCATCATCATAAGTATAAAGTGGTGGAACTTCATGCTTGCCCTCACGTTTTCTTTTTCTGTTAAGCCATTCAACTTCTGACTCTTGGATATAACCACTATCAGGAAGCATAATGCCACATAAATCACAAGTCGCTTTTGTTGCGTAAACAGGACCTCTATATCCATCAACATATAACTTTGGTATTCTTCCAGAATGGTCTATGTGCGCATGAGATAAAAGCATAAAATCAATTTCTTTCGGATCAAACAAAAACTGATCCGCATTAAGCATAATTTCTTTTTCTTGACCTTGATAAAGCCCACAATCCATAATAAACTTTTTGTCTTTAGTTTCTACTAAAACATTTGAACCTGTAACAGTTCTGGTTGCACCTAAAAATGTTATCTTCAAATCAAATCCTCCTTTGTAAAAAACTATTCTTCACACTCTTCATATTCCTCATCGTCATCTGCAACAAAAGTGTCCTCACCTTGCTCTTTCATTTCTTCCCATTCCTCTTTTGAAATCAAAACTTGTCTTGGTTTAGAACCCTGATGACCAGAAATAATTCCTCTTTCTTCCATTTGATCGACAATTCTTCCGGCACGTGCATAGCCAACTTTAAATTTCCTTTGTATCATTGAAGCTGAAATTTGTCCCATATTAACAGCTAAATCCATTGCTTCCATCAAAAATTCGTCGCAATCATCTTCAGAATCAGAAGCTTGAACAGGAGCATTTGCTTTTTCCAAACTTTCTATAACATTTTCATTATATCTTACTTCATTATTAGATTTAATATATTCAACAGCAGATTCAATTTCTCCATCTGATACAAACGCACCTTGAACTCTTATTGGTTTAAACTCTCCCGTTGGATAATAAAGCATATCACCTCTACCAAGTAACTTTTCAGCACCAGCCGAATCAATGATAGTCCTTGAATCAACTTGTGAAGAAACAGTGAAAGCAATCCTTGATGGGATGTTAGACTTAATTACACCAGTAATGACATCAACAGATGGTCTTTGAGTTGCAACGATTAGATGCATTCCAGCAGCACGTGCAAGTTGCGCTAATCTACAAATTGCATCTTCAACTTCTTTTCTAGCAACCATCATTAAATCTGCAAGCTCATCGATAATTATAACGATTTGTGGCATAATGCCTTCTTCGCCTTCACTCTTTAGATGTTCGTTATAAGCTTTAATATCTCTTGCACCTTTTTCTGCAAACAATTTATATCTATTCATCATCTCTTGTACAGCCCAATTAAGTGCACCTGCAGCCTTTTTCGGATCTGTGACAACAGGAATAAGCAAATGAGGTATTCCATTGTATACGCCTAATTCTACAACCTTTGGGTCAACAAGAATTAATTTTACCTCATTTGGTTTTGCTTTATAAAGTATACTCATGATAATTGAATTTATGCATACACTTTTACCAGAACCAGTGCTACCAGCAATAAGCATGTGTGGCATTTTAGAAATATCTGCTACACAAATTTCTCCATCAATTGTTTTACCAAGGCAGAAAGATGTTTTTGATTTTGCGTCAGCAAATGCATCTGATTCAACTAGCTCTCTAAGTGAAACTGTATCTGTTGTTTTGTTTGGAACTTCAATTCCAACTGCTGATTTACCTGGAATTGGAGCTTCAATTCTAATAGATTTAGCCGCCAAATTAAGTGCCAAGTCATCTGAAACATTTAAAATTTTACTAACTTTAACACCAACATTTGGTTGTAACTCATATCTAGTAACTGTTGGACCTCTAGTCACATTTACAACTTTTGCATCAATATCAAAGCTTTCTAATGTGCGTTGAAGCTTAACCGCAATTTCTTTTAATTCCTTAACTGTATAATCTTTTCCGGTACGTTTTTGCTCTTTTAATAAATCAATTGGTGGAAATTCATAGTCTTCATATTCTTCAATTGTATTATGTTCAATTTCAATATCTTCTGCTGCTTCTTCTTTTATTTCAAGTTTCTTCTTTTTGCCCATAATCTTTTTTGCTCTTTTTTTATTTTCAATTTCTTGCTCGGTCGAAACCTCTTCTGCTTCTTCTACTGTTTCCTCTTCTTCAACATCTTCATAATCTTCATCTAAATCAAAATTTAATTGTTCTGCATCATCTATTATTTCAGTTTGCTCAGCTATTTGCTTAAACTTTTCACTATTTCCGCGAACCTTCTTTTTCTTAACAGGTTTTGCACTTTGATAACTTTGAACCGAATTAACATTTTGAGTATACTCAGCTTTAGTAGCTGCAAATAATTCGGAAAACAATTCATGACATGCAACTATTATTGCAGACAACGTAACACCAGTTATAATCATAGTGGCAATTGCAGCGATTCCAATCAAAACAACATACGCAACTGCTTTGTTAAACCATAGGTAAAGTGGAATGGCAACTAAGCTTCCAAAAATTCCACCACCAACAATTGGATCTGTTGCTCCAGCTTTATAAAAGGCCAAAATAGAAGGCCACATTCCTTGAACACCTTCAGTTAATACTAAACTTCTATCAGCCAAAGTAAATACTCCTGAAACGCAAATTGCTAGAATAATTACTTGAAACGTTTTTAACTTAAGTCTTGAAAAATCTCTAAAGATAACATAAATTCCCAAAACAACAAGCGCGATTGGAATTGCCATAGTCACTTTTCCAAATAATCCACCTAAAATTCCAAACTTTATAAAATCTCCAACAACACCTAAATCATTGCTATAAATTATTATTCCTAAAATTATTCCAACTATAATCATTGTAATTGAAGTTAAATCTATATTTACT
>CAZTCE010000123.1:0-4039 GCA_964612205.1 uncultured Eubacteriales bacterium
AAATATCACTTTTTAGATAAAATGAAACAAGAGAGTGGTACTTTTATAAAAGTTACCAGTTTATAGGTTAATGTTAAAGAGCCTAAATGTTTTGTAAAAGAGGTGTTTTATGAATATTTGGCATGATATGGCTTCTAGTAAAATCACACCAGAGAAGTTTGTTTCTGTAATTGAAATTCCTAGAGGTGGAAAAAACAAATATGAGTTAGATAAAGAAACTGGAATGCTTAGATTAGATAGAGTTCTATACACATCAACTCATTATCCTGCAAATTATGGATTTATTCCAAAAACTTATGCAGAGGATAATGATCCGTTAGATGTTTTGGTTTTATGCCAAGAGCCAATTGTTCCAATGACTTTGGTCGACGCTCGTCCTATTGGAATATTAAATATGATTGATGATGATGAGAATGACGAAAAGATTATTGCAGTTCCAGTAAATGATCCGTCATACTCATGCTATAACGATATATCTGAATTGCCTGCACACTTGTTTGAAGAAATTTCACATTTTTTTGAAGTTTATAAAGTGCTAGAAAACAAGAGCACGGCTATAAAAGAAATATCTGGCAGAGATTCAGCCTTAGAATGTATCGCTGCCGCAATCGAACGATATAAATCAAAGTTCGAAATGTAAGTAAGAAGGGAAAGTTTGTAAGATGTTTTTTGAAGTTTTTGTTTATTGCTTTTTATGTGTCTTTTTATGTCTGTTTTCTTTGAGTTTATATAAGAAAACTGAAAAGGCGTATATTCTCGCACTTTTGGCGTTGCAGATAATTGCAACGGTTGTAAAAATCGTTGGTGCATTTTCTGGAATTCAAGAGCTAAATATTTCTATTGAGGTCTATGTATTTTGTTTTGGTGTGGTTATTCCATCAATTCTGTTTATTTCTGATTATTTCAAAATAAATATTACAGAGCGAATTGATCTTAAGCTTGGAGATATTTTTATGCAAAAAGGCAATAATCTAAAGGCCATTGATAAATATCAAAAAGCACTTTTGCAAAATTCACTTAATTCTGTGACTTTTACTAAATTAGGTCAAGCTTATAATGCTCTTGGAGATAAGCGTACTGCGTTTGATCGTTTTGCAAGGGCAGTTGAACTAAATAAAAATGATTATAATTCTTACTACGAAATAGGTGTAATTTTTAATGACTTAAACAAGAAAAAAGATGCTGGAATTGTGTTAGATAATGCTCTAAGAATCAAGCCAGATTTTACAAAAGCATCAATTTTGCTTGCAAATGTTTTATGTGCGCAAAACAAATATGATGAGGCAATTAATGTTTATAAAAATGCTATCAAATACGATGCTGAAAATTATGAACTTTACTATAATTTAGGTGTAATACACACAGAACTTCGTGATTTTAACGATGCCTTAGATTGTTATAAAAATGTTATAAAAATCAATCCTGAATATTGTGAAGCATATTTTAGCATTGGACAGATTCAGCTTCTAAAAGGAGAGTTTGATTTAGCAATTGAAGCATTTAAAAATGTTTTGTTCGATAAAGAAATGTCTCCGAAGGCATATTATCAAATTGCAAAAGTATACATATTAAAAGAAGACGAAATTTCTGCGGTAGAAAATATTCAAAAGGCAATTGAACTTGATCCAACATATAGATACAAAGCTGAGAAAGAATCTTTATTCGATGGAATAAAAGAATATTTGGCAGGAATGCAAATGGTTTCAAAAGCACAAGCAAAGTTAGATCAAGAGATTGACCAAAAAGTAAAAGAAAATTTTGAAAGGGAATATAAAAAAGAAATTAAAGATGTTCAGTTTAATTATTTAGACAGATTTAATTAAGAGGAGGCAAAATATGACTAGTGTTTTACATGCAATAATTTTAGGTATTGTGCAAGGTTTAACAGAGTTACTTCCAATTTCTAGTTCGGCACATTTATATGCAATTCCTGAACTTTTGAATTGGGGTTCGATAGGAGATTTTGATGTTGCACTTCATGCTGGAACTCTTCTAGCAATTGGAATTTTCTTTTTTAAAGATTGGATAAATTTAATTGTTGGTGGCTACAAAAAAGTGGTTAAAAAAGAAAATTCTTTTGAAGGTAAAATGTTTTGGTACATAGTTTACGCAACAATTCCTGGTGGCATAATTGGATTTGTTTTAGATAAATATTGTGAAGATATTTTAACGAATCCGTTAGTAATTGGTTTAGCACTTATAATAATGGGAATTGTTTTGTATGTGGTAGATAAAAAATGCAAAAACACAACCAAATATGAAGATATGAGTTTTAAACAAACTTTTTTGATTGGATTATCTCAAGCTTTAGCTTTTATACCAGGTGTTTCTAGATCTGGAATCACAATGACAACTGGTAGATTACTTGGTGTTGAAAGAGAATCAGCAGCCAAATATTCTTTTATGCTTTCAGCACCGATAGTGCTTGCAGCAACAATATTTAAGCTTGGCGACTTTGTATTTAATCCTGCTTTTTTTGCAGGCGTTATAGCTAGCTTTTTAGTTGGAATAATAGTTATTAAGTTCTTATTAAATTATCTACAAAAAGGCGATTTTAAATGGTTTGCTATATATAGAGTTATCTTTGGTGCAATTGTTTTAGTATGTTTGTTATAGAAGTTAAATGAATGGAGTGAAAAAAATGACAATATTAGATGGAAAATTTGTTGCAAATAAATTAAAGCAAAGAGTAAAAAATGAAGTTGATGTTTTAACTGTAAAGCCAGGACTTGCTGTTATTAGCATTGGAGATGATCCTGCTTCACAATTATATGTTAAATTGAAAAGAAAAATTTGTGATGAGCTAGGCATTCATGTTGACGAATATCACTTTGAAAATACTGTAACTCAAGAGGAAGTGCTTGACTTGATAGATAAGCTAAATGAAAGCGAATTAATTCATGGAATTTTGGTTCAAACACCTGTACCATATCACTTAAACATCTTAGAAATTTTTAATAGAATTTCACCCAAAAAAGATGTTGATGGATTTAATCCAGAAAATGCAGGCAGGTTAGCACAAGGTCAAGAGTCTTTTGTACCATGTACACCGCTTGGAATAATGCATATCTTAGAGGAATACAACATAGATATTGAAGGAAAAAATTGTGTTGTAATTGGAAGAAGCAACATTGTTGGCAGACCAATGGCTCAGCTATTAATTAATGCTAACGGAACAGTTACTGTTTGTCATTCAAAGACTAGAAATATAGAAGAGATTACTAAACTTGCAGATATTCTTATTGTTGCTGTTGGAAAACCTCATTTTATAAAGGCAGACATGGTAAAGGAGAATGCAGTTGTTGTTGATGTTGGCATTAACAGAATAGATGGTTCGAACAAAATTGTTGGTGATGTCGATTATGAAAACGTTAAAGGCAAATGCAGCTTTATAACGCCGGTTCCAGGGGGAATTGGACCGATGACCATAATAACACTTATGGAAAACTTGGTGAAAGCATGCAAAAATAGATAGTACTTCCTATTAATAACATTTATTTAATATCAATAACGATTTTTAAAACTACTTATGAAGAGAGGGTACAATGGATAATATAAAAAATAGATATGAAGAGTTAAAAAAGGTTATCGCATATCATGCGGATAAATATTATAATGACGATGAGCCTGAAATATCTGATTTTGAATATGATATGCTTATGGTTGAACTAAAAAATATTGAAAAAGCTCATCCTGAGCTTATTACAAGTGATTCGCCTACACAAGTAATTGTTGCTGAAGGAAAAGTTGATTCTCATTTTGCAGAAGTGGTGCATGAAGTTCCACTTCAAAGTTTGCAAGATGTCTTTGATACTGGTGAAGTCGAATCTTTTTGTGAGAAAATAGGCAAGGAAGTTTATAATCCTTCTTATGTTGTTGAAACTAAAATTGATGGACTTTCTGTTGCTCTTGAATATGAAAAGGGCATATTTAAAAGAGGCGCAACAAGGGGAAATGGTTTAGTTGGTGAAGATGTAACACTAAATTTAAATGAAATAAAAAATATTCCTAAAAAATTAAAAGATGAAATCGATATAAC
>CAZTCE010000124.1:0-4026 GCA_964612205.1 uncultured Eubacteriales bacterium
CCACTTGGCTATGTCGCCATATTAAATTAAAGTAAAATTTGGTGCCCAAGGCGGGACTTGAACCCGCACGGTTTCCCGCACGATTTTGAGTCGTGTGCGTCTGCCAATTCCGCCACTCGGGCATCTCAAACGTTACTTCGTTATTATAACTTATATTTTTTGTTTTGGCAATACATTAATTTAAATTTTTTTAGTTTTAATTTTCATAATGCACTTTTTCTTCTCTTACAATAGAAATTGCACCGTGTCCAGGATAAATTATTGTATTTTCAGGCAATCTTAAAATTTTTTGAATTGATTTTTGAATATCTTCTTCACTTCCAGTTTTCAAATCAGTTCTTCCGTATAATCTTTTAAAAATTGTATCTCCCGTAAATAACGCATCATTAATTAATATGCACATACTTCCAATTGTATGACCAGGTGTATGAATTATTTTTCCTTTTAAATCTCCAAAAATAATTTCATCGCCTTCATTTACAACTATATCAGCCTCAATATAATTATTGGGAACGCCGACTGTTTCGCACATATTAATTGTAGGATCTGTCATTCCTAGCATATCTTTTTCGTGAATAACAATCTTGCTGTTTGGATAATATGTGCGAAGCAATTTCAAGCCCGCAATATGGTCTGCGTGGCAATGTGTTAAAACAATATATTTAATTTTTAATTGCATATTTTCCACATAATTATATACTTTATCAATTGCCCCGCCCGGGTCAATAACAATTCCTTCTTTTGTATTCTCATCTGCTACTACATAAACATTTGTATAAATATTCATATTTGCTACCATATCTCTAAACTTCTTTAGTAACATTTCTTTAACCCCCATCTAAATGTCAAATTATTTTTGCCTATGTACATCATAAACCGAATCAACTTTTCTTATGCCTTTTATAAGTTTGTTAAGTTTTTCAGTGTCTTCAATTTCAACCCCAAGTGTTATTATTGCAACTCTGTTATTACTTGCTGTACGTGCATTTATAGAAAGCATCTTGATTTTTAATTCATTTCCAACGGCTGTAATATCCGCAAGAAGTGCATTTCTATCGTTAGCATAAATCTCAAGCTCAGCTATATATGAAGCAGAAGATTCTTTAACCCATTCAACATCGATTAGCCTTTGCTCCTCTGTTAAAAGATTTTTACAATTTATGCAGTCAGCTCTATGCACTGAAACGCCTCTGCCCCTAGTAATGTAGCCTATAATTTCATCTCCAGGAAGTGGATTACAACATCTTGAAAGTTTAACCAAGCAGTTGTCAATGCCCTTAACAATTATGCCTGTTTTTGAAGTCTTAGGACGTGAAATTTTTGCTTCCCTTAGCTCTTCTATTTTTTGTTCAATTTCTTCTTCCTTATTTTCCTTTTTATATTCCTCAAGCAAACGAGTTATTATTTTTTGAGGAGAAATTGCGCCAAAACCTATTGATGCGTAGCAATCTTCTAGTGTGTTATATTTATATCTAGATAACGTTTTCTCAACCCATTCTGTTTTAAACAAATCTGCAAAAGACATTCCGATTCTTTTTAGTTCTTTTTCGATTAGTTCCTTACCTTTAACTGTATTTTCTTCTTTTTGTGCTTTCTTAAACCAGTTTTGAATCTTATTTCTAGCTTGCACTGTTTTAACAATTTTTAGCCAATCTCTGCTTGGACCTTTTGAATTATCTGATGTCACAATTTCAACAATATCACCATTGCAAAGTTTTGATGTGATTGGAACCATTTTACTATTTACTTTTGCTCCAATCATTCTGTGACCAACTTGTTCGTGAATTTGATAAGCTAAATCTATTGGTGTGCTACCGGCAGGCAAAGATTTTATATCGCCCTTTGGAGTGAAAACAAAAACTTCATCCTCAAACAAATCGCCTTTCAATTTGCTCATAAAATCATGTTCGTCGTTGGTGTCTTTTTGCCATTCAAGTGTTTCCCTAAGCCAAGATAATTTTTCATCAGCTGCCGTAACATTCTTTCCTTCTTTATACGCCCAGTGTGCCGCAATACCATATTCAGCAATCCTATGCATATCCCAAGTTCTAATTTGAACTTCAAAAGGAATTCCGCCTGTACCAATTAGTGTTGTGTGAAGTGATTGATACATATTAGGTTTTGGCATAGCGATGTAATCCTTAAACCTTCCTGGCATTGGCTTATATAGTTCGTGCACCAAGCCAAGCGCTGCATAGCAATCTTTTATAGAATTAACAATAATTCTCATTGCAAACAAATCATAAATTTGATCAAGCGTTTTATTTCCCTTTTGCATTTTTCTATATATGCTATAAAAATGCTTTGGCCTTCCATAAACCTCTGCTTCAATTCGCATTTCTTTTAATTTCTTGCGAACCTCAACAATAATTTCATTGATAAATTTTTCACGTTCATCTCTTTTTGAACTAATTCCCTCTACTAGCTCCGCGTAAGCTTCTGGCTCTAAATACAAAAAGCTCAAATCTTCAAGTTCCCATTTTATTGAGTAAATACCAAGTCGATTTGCAAGTGGTGCATAAAGTTGTAAAGTTTCCTTTGCAATGGCAGTTTTTCTTTCATCACTCAAATGCTTAAGAGTTCTCATATTGTGAAGTCTATCTGCAAGTTTAATCATTAGAACACGAATATCTTTTGCCATAGCCATGAAAAATTTTCTGTAATTTTCAACTTGTTCCTCTTCCTTATCAAAATAAGAAATGATTTTTCCAAGCTTTGTAACACCATCAACCAGCTCCGCAATCTCAGCACCGAATTCATTTTTGATGTCATCAAGTGTAACTTCTGTGTCTTCGACAACATCGTGAAGAAACGCAGCACATATTGCATAATCATCTAACTCAAGCGAAGAAACAATATTAGCAACTTCAATCGGATGAATTATGTACGGCTCTCCAGATTTTCTAACTTGTCCTTCGTGCGCTTTGTCTGCATATTGGTAAGCCTTCATTATTAATTTAGAATCGGATTTTCTATTATACTTTTTAGTTCTAGAAATTATTTCTTCAATAGTAGCCATATAACCACCTCTTTAATTTAAACTTTTTTTGATATCTTTCAAATTCATTTGAACGCTTTCTATGTTGTTAAAATTATTTATTTCAATTGCAAATGCCAAATCAACTTTATCCCCCAAACGTACTTTTTTATCGCCCAAGTTAAAGCCAATCGCATTTAAAATAATATTTCCATCTTTTAAAGTAAGCCTTAAATGTTTATCATTTGATAAAAGTCTAACACTTTCAACTCTTAAATTTTTGCAAGCAAAAATTGGCGAAGAATTGCTTTCTCCGTAAGGTTCAAGCAATTTCATTTCATCATAAACTCTTTTGGTAATATCTTTAGGTAAGATAACCGCATCAATTTTAACACTTGGCGTAGCTTCTTTATCCATCTTCTCCGTAGCAATTTTTTGAATCTTATTTTTAAAATTTTCAAAATTTACTTCTTCCAAAGATAAACCAATTGCCATCTCATGTCCACCAAATTTGTCTAAATATTCAGCACACATGGTTAATGCTTCATGCAAATCAAAACCTTCAATGCTTCTACCAGAACCTTTTCCTACTCCATCATCAAACGAAATTAAAACACTAGGTTTGTAATATAATTCCGTAATTTTTGAAGCAACAATTCCAATAACGCCATGATGCCAATTTTTACTGCCAACAACTATAATATCATTTTCATACAATTTGCCATTTTCAATTATTTCAACTGCCTCGTTAAAAATTTTCTTTTCAACTTCTTGCCTTTCCTTGTTTAACGAATTTAATTCATTAGCAATTTGTATCGCCTCTTCTGCCGACTGCGTAAGCAATAATTTTAATGCAATTTCCGCTTCACCCATTCGCCCACAAGCATTTATTCTTGGAGCTAATCCGAAAGATATTGCAGTTGAATCGATATAAGAATATCCCGTTGCACTTATTAAAGCTTTCAAACCAATATTTCTGGTTTCTCTTATTAAAATCAATCCGTAATTTACAATTATTCTATTTTCAGAAACAAGTGGAACAATATCTG
>CAZTCE010000125.1:0-4011 GCA_964612205.1 uncultured Eubacteriales bacterium
AGGTTACAATATGTATAATTTACAAAAGAATGGAGGAAGTAATATGGAAATCAAAAAATGTTCAAAATGTGGTGCTTTTATCATGTCTGAAGGCGATTTATGTGAAAGTTGCTCTAAGGAAAATGCTTATGCCGGCACTATTTTAAAGAATTACTTTGATGAAAATTTGACTTTTGATTCAATACCATCAATTTCAGCCACAACTGGAATTGCACCTAATGTGATTCAAAGTTATATGCAAACAAACAACTATATAAATTCTGATATTTCTTTTTCAGATTCTTTTACAAATATACAATATTAGTAAAAAAACTCCTCATTATTTTAATTTAAAAACCCTTCAGTATTTTTTCTGAAGGGATTTTTTTTAAAGTAGCACAGCACCATTTATTTCTAAATGAAACCACACTTTTAAATAAGATGCTGCTTTTTTGCACATAAGCATCCTATCTAAAAATATTTCAAAATATTTAATAACAGGACAAATTTCTGTATCAATTTTTAACTTCAAATAAATTTTTTTATTTTCAACGTCAACTTGTATTTTGGCTTCTTCAACCGCATAATTTACTCTATCGTGAATATCAAATCTAGACATATTCTCGTTTCTAACCCTTGAGCGATGAACATCTGCTTTATCTGCTAGAATTATTGCGGCAGAAATAGGACTAACTGCAGTTCCGCTACCTTCATCATGATTTCCAATTGCCATCATAATTTCAGCAGCATCCTCTAGTGACATTCCCATTCTTTTTAATATTTCATAAGCCATCAAAGCTCCATTGTGTGCATGATCTACACGGTTTATAGCATTTCCTATATCATGCAAATAACCTGCAATTCTAGCAAGTTCAATCTCTTTTTCAGAATAACCTAACTCTTTTAAAATATTTCCAGCAACTTCAGAAACAATGCCTATATGCCTTCTTCCATGCTCAGTATAGCCAAGCTCTGTAAGTTGCCTTTCTGTATTATCAATTAAAACATTAATCTCCTTATCTTTTTTAATATCTTCTAGTGTCATTTTTATCTCCCCTCTTTACACATATTTACTCCTATTATTCCACCAATCATACCAATTATTACGTTGAACATTATTGTTGTAAAAGAATATCCAGCAATTCCAAAGCCCGTGCTGAAAATACTACTTAATAAATATAACGTAAGTATATAAATAAGTCCAACCAGCCCTCCATTTATTAGTCCATTTTCTTTTATTTTTATTAGTGCAAATGAACTGCCAATAAAAACGCTAATCATACTTACAACTAAAGTGACAATTGGTATTGAACTTTCTGGAACTGACGTAAACTCTAAAAGAAATGAATATATCACAAACAAAATTAAAGCTATTATGTAAGCAACAATAACATTTCTAAAAATAATCAAAAACTTTTTCATATTATCTCCTCCTCAAAAACATTATATTTGAGAAAAAGAAAATTATTCTAATTAATAAGCTACTAAGAATTTAACACATATCTTTCAATCACCTTAGCTACTCCATCTTCATTATTACTTGGTGCTATTACAGTCGCCACTTCTTTTGCAACAGGCGACCCGTTGTTCATTGCAATTCCAAGCCCAGCATTTTTAATCATTTCTATATCATTAAAATTATCTCCAATCGCCATAACTTCACTACGTTTTATTTTTAGTTTGCCGATAAGTTCTTCTATTGCAGTCCACTTATTTGTGTCTTTTGCTAAAATTTCAGCATAACTATAGCTTAGCACAACTTTTTTATCTCCATCATCAACAATTTTATTTGAGATATGTGGTGCTGCTAAAAGTGCTATATCGTCAAAATTTTTCAAGACATTTATTATTGAATTATAAATTGCTCTATCTTGATCACAAATTACAATTCTAGTGAAAGGATCAGTAACTTTTTTAATGTAATCAATTCCCGCAAACTTTATTTGCGAAACACCAGTTGCTTCATCTTTTAGATGATGTCTTTGCTTGTAAAACGCAAAAGCCATGTGTTGCAAATCTTTCACAATTATTTCTTTATTGGTAAACACCATATAGTATACATTATTGTTTATACAAAAATCAACTAATTTTATAATTGTTTCTTTTTCAATATATTTTGCATAAATTGTTTTTCCATCTTCTAAATTTACTATTGTTGCACCGTTATCACAAATTATATGTTTATCAGCATTTATTTGTTCAGCTATTCCTTTTACAGAATCTGTGACTCTACCTGATGTCAAAACAATCTTCACACCTCTCTTAGTTGCTTCTTTTATAACATCTGAAGTATGTTTTGTTAATTCTCCCGCAGAATTCAACAATGTACCATCTATATCAATTGCTATAAATTTATACATACATTTCTCCTTTTAAAATATTATATAAACAAAAACGGAGAAAATACATTTGTCTTATCTCCGTTTTCTATTTTTATTTATTATTGTATAACATAAGTGTTGTTTGCAATAAACCTTCCAAGAATTGTTGCCATTTCAGCTCTTGTAATAGTTGCATTTGGTTTAAAGCTTCCATCAGGATAACCTTCGATTAAACCATTTGAATAAGCTTTTTGTATGCTACTTGCAAATCTCGTTGAACTCCAAACATCTGTAAACGATTTTGTTTCAACTGCGTCATCCATAAATATATCCATCAAAGCAACAACCTCTGCTCTTGTAATTGGTTTATCTATTTGAATATCGTTATCAAAAACTTCAGAGATATTATAGTATCCTGCACTCATTATATCAGAAGGCGTATAGAATTGATAGCATCTCATTAAGAAATCATAATCGTCTTTTGACCAATGATTTTGGTTATAAGATGGATAATAATAAACACGAGCGTCAGAAACATTATTTGTTCTCATATCTTTCAAAGTTCTTGAAAGCATACAAATAAATTCAATTCTTGTTATATTTCTATTTGGACCATATTCAAAAGCAGAATAACCTTCTACGATTTTACGTTGAAATAATTTTTGAATTGAATCTTGTGCCCATGTATGTTTTTCGATGTCTTTAAACATATGTTTTTGAGGTTCGAAAATTTGATTGTTAACTAGTAGGCTAGCCTCATAAGACACTTCAGTCATGTTTTTATATCTTCTATTTCCATTCTCACAGTAATACACATCTGTTGGAATATAATTTGCATTGCTTAAAGCACAAAACATATTCCAATAAGGAAGTCTAGTGCCATTCACTGTATATTCAATTGTTGGTTCAACAGGCAACCAGCCATAATCATCCAAATAAATTTCTGCCCAAGCATGGTCAATTAGCGCATAATTTTTGCTATTTGTTTTTTCAATTTTATATCCAGCAACTACTCTCGCAGGAATTTCTTGAGCTCTACAAAGTGCAACAAATAAAGTAGCAAACTCTTCACAAACACCTTGCATATTTTTTAGTGCAGCAAGTGCCCCACTATTTGAAGATGAAGAAGTCGTTACATATTTCATCTTGGTATTTACAAATTCAAAAATTGCCTGAGCTTTTCTATAATCTGTTGACAAATTTTTGGTTATTTCTGTTGATTTATCGATTATTTCTTTTTGATCCGATTCTATTCTTTCTTGCGGTTCAACATAAATTTTATTTTCTTCGGTAACAGAACCATTAGACCTTGCCAAAATTGGAGTTTCAGTTGCAAAAGCAGAAGTTTGCGATTTACGTTCAATAGTGATTATTAATTCTTCATTTGCAAGCATTCCTTTAGCATCGTAATATGCATACATATTTCCGAATTTATCTTTTTCTATTTTATCTGGAGCAGGAGTCACTTTTACATACTCATCTTTTGCATATTGAGTAAAATTAACCTGACCAATCATTACCTCTACAAAACCATTCTTCAATTTCGTTTTTGTGTTGTTCTTGTATACAATTTCCTTAGTTAGAATATATTGATTTTCTTCCGCAAAAGCAACACCTGTAAAAGTTGCAAGCATTATCACAAGAACCAAAAGTATTTTTAAAGTTTTTCTCATTAGTAACACCCTTCCTAAACAATATCGTACAATAATAT
>CAZTCE010000126.1:0-4000 GCA_964612205.1 uncultured Eubacteriales bacterium
CAATACAACAATTTTATGTTATTAGCAACGAAAAGAGCTTGCTGAAAAAATCAGCAAGCTCTCTAAATTAGCCATTTCGTCTAAGTGTTCGTCGTATTTTACCAGTAAATATATTTATATAATCTGGATGTGTTTGCGACTTATTAGTTTTTTCAGAAAGAAGTCGTTCAGCAGTATTAGAAAGTTGAATATAATTTATATGTTTAACCCTTCTCAACGCATCTTCTGTCATAACCTTTCCTTCTATGGTCATTTTAGCATTCTTATTTGTTGATTGACTTATTTTAGTATTGCTCAAAGTTTTTATGATTTTTTTCTGTTTTGGTGTGATTGGAATTAGAAACTGTGTTCCTGACAACTTTCCATTAATGTCAAAATCCTCCTGTCCAACATAAAGTGGAATTTCATCAATTTGCAAATACTCATGAATCACCTTTTTTTGGAATTTTTGAGGATAATGTACTCTTAACGGCATATTTAATCCAGGAATATCCATTCCAATCAAAATATTCCTTTTTATTCGATATCCATATTCATCATCCTTCATCATCCCCCAATTTATTTTTGCTCTTTCCGCTTGAATAATCAAATCTTCCATCAAGCTCTGCTTAGTCATATAATCAAAATACTTGTGCGAAGAATTAGTCCTAGCATAAATTCTGTTGATTCTTCTAAAACTATCTATAGCCTCTTGAGTCAACTCACTTTCAGGTTCAATATAGCCAAAAACTTCTGCGAAAGGTTTCTCATATTTTTCCAAATACAAACTATAAACTTCTTCCGAGGTAGGATTCGAAACTTTTAGACGTTCTGCTTCTCTAAACATTTCATGTGTGCCACCATGCATTTTATCATATAAACAAGAAATAACAACATATCTTTTTCTGCACTCCAATAGCTCTTTATCAGTAATTCTATCAATATTTAAATCCGATATTTTATTGTTACCTGTGAAATAATAAATAGCAAATAATCCCTTTCCAATTCCTTCACGAACTTTTTCCAAACGATTGAAATAATGACATAACATTGCTTCAAGTTGAAAAATAGTGCAATCTCTAAAATCAACACCAAAAATTTTTCCGTTTTCCACAACTGGAATATCTTCCGAGAACTCGAAAACCTCCAAATTCAACTGATGCGCAATATTATTATGTGCATATCTCATATCTTCCAACACACATAATTTTTTTAGCATATCCATTACATTTTGCAATGCAAATATCAATTGTTCTTTGGCTGTTTTCAAATAAAATTTAAGTATGTTTTGAGAATAAACTTTTTTTAGATAATTTGAAATAGCTAAACGAGCGTCTTTGCCCAATTTTTCTAGTGCTTCCGGAGTCATTTTAGCCACTTCAATATTTTGCATAGTTGTATAAAAAACTTCTTTCAAAAAAACTTCTCTGTTCTCCTCTCTATTTGTAGAATAAAAAATAAACGGTTTCTCAAATAGTTCTTTTTTATTCGGATACTTATCATAAAAATCCCATAACATATTAGGATTTTTTATAAAGCGTTCAACTTCATCAATATAATACATATAGCCATAAGTAATATGTGTTTCAACGCGCCCTTTTTCCGAATAATCCATCAAAATCTGCTCAATATTATCAGGAGTATTTCCTTTTGGATACCATCTTTTTATAATTCTAAGAGATTCCCGCATTTTCAACCTCAAAAAATATGAAGAATACTCTGTCCAAGAATTTGTAACCTTATCAACGATATTTTGAATAAATTCAATTTCCTTATACATGAAACTTTTCCTCCCATCTTGTAGCTTGATAAGAGAAGCAGAGTAAACTGCATATGCCCTGCTTCTCTCTTTTAATCATTTGGCGTTCAGCAGATTATTATAATCTTTCTTAAGACTTGTAAAATGGATGTTAAGAATTTGAATAAATTCTTCTTCTTCCTCAAATTCGGTCAAAAGTTGTTGATGCAATTTATGCATCTCGTTAAAACGTTTTCTCATCGCATAAGAGTCAAACTCATTTTTTTCATGTTGACTAAAATGATATATTCTATCATTCTCGCTTAAAAGCCACGTAAAAAAATAATTTTCCCACATGCTGTGATATCTTAAATTTTCCGTTTTCTCAAAACCTTTCAAATTGCAACGTTCCATTGAAACAAGGACTGATTTATGCAAACTTTTTATTTTTAAAAGAGTATTATACAAATCCGAAGCATATTCTCCACTTTCCAATTTAACAATCTCATTTCTTAGCCATCTTTCTCTACACTCAAGAAGAACGCAATATAAAAAATAAATTAATGCTATTCCGCCAAGGCACAATGCAAATTTATTCAAGAAATTCGAAGAAAACCCTCGGAAAACGAAAATTATCGATAAAATGTAGAGTGCAATAGAAAAAACAGATACCATCTTTAGCCTCAAACCTTTCCGCTTAATCAAGAAATAGTAGTCAATAATGTGATCAACCCAAACGTACAACATATTCTTTCCTCCTATTCTTTATACTGAAGCAGCTTTCACAAGAATTTTGCTTTATCTCAACATGCAATTACCCCCAAACTTATAGCCACCAAGATACTTGCGGTTCGTAAAGTTGCCACCTCTGTGCTACTTGACCAAAGAATACTGTAAGCTAAACCATTCTATCTGTTATACCACCTCCAAATTATTGAAATATGTAAAAAATCCATCGATACGACAAAATTATACCAAATCAAACGCAAAAAATCAAGCATTATGTAAATAATGCTTGATTTTTCTGTTTATCTATAGAATAAAACACATGTATAATCCAATTCTTCGCATTTTAATTGACTTTTAGCGGTTAATGAAGTAATATATTTATTGCATTAAGCTTTAAAAAGCTTAATAATTTATACAAAAAGGAGAAAAATAAATGACTTTATGTTCAATTTGTAAAAAGAATACTGCTGTCGTTTTCGTTAACAAATTAGTTGATGGAAAACCTAAAATAGATGGTTATTGTCTAGCATGTGCGCAAAAGAATGGCATTAATCCTCTTACTTCTATGATGAAACAATATGGTGCTTCTGATTCAGATATAGAAAATTTGAATGATCAATTTAACGAAATCTTAGGCTCAGTTTCAGACATGGAAATACCAGAAGAAATGCTTGAAGGCATGGACGCAGAAGATGAAAGCAATCCTTTCGCTTCTATGATGACCTCAATGTTTCCTGGATTTGGTAACAAAGATACTAATCATTCAACAACCGAAGAAACTAAAAACAAAAGCGATGCAAAAAATAAAAACAAAAAAAGAAAAATACTTGATACTTACGGAATTAACCTTACTCAAAAAGCCAAGAATGGCGAAATAGATAAATTAATCGGTAGAGATGAAGAAATTGAAAGAGTTACTCAAATTTTAAATAGACGTAGCAAAAACAATCCAGTTTTAATTGGTGAACCGGGCGTTGGAAAAACGGCCATTGCACAAGGTCTTGCATTAAAAATTGCAAATCAAGATGCTCCAGCCAAACTTCTAAAAAGTGAAATTTATCAAATCGACATGACATCTATGGTTGCCGGCACCCAATTTAGAGGACAATTTGAGGCTCGTATGAAATCTTTAATCGAAGAATGTAAGGATGCTAAAAACATTATTTTAGTTATCGACGAAATTCATAATATCGTTGGTGCAGGTGGTGACCCTGAACACACTATGAATGCAGCAAATATTTTAAAACCAGCTTTATCAAATGGAGATATCCAAGTAATCGGAACCACTACTCTAAAAGAATATAGAAAACATATTGAAAAAGATGCTGCTCTTGAAAGACGTTTTCAACCTGTAATTGTAAACGAACCAAGCATTGACGAAAGTGTTAATATTCTTACTGGTATAAAATCTTATTATGAAGATTATCATCATGTTAAAGTTTCAGACAAATTAATTAGACAAATCGTTGTAATGTCTGAAAAATATATTCACGACAGATTTTTACCAGATAAAGCGATCGATATTTTAGATGAAGCTGCTTCAAAAGTTAATTT
>CAZTCE010000127.1:0-3980 GCA_964612205.1 uncultured Eubacteriales bacterium
TATTAGAAATTAGCTACATTACACACTAAATATAATAACATCAATTTCTGCTGTTGTTATTGTATCTATTTTAGGTTGTGAATTTTGTATTGTTTCAAACACTGCTTTGGCACTTGGGTATTGAGTATCTGTTGAATTTTCATTTATAGTAGTTGTTTTATTAGAAATATTTTCTTTTTTGCCCATTTCTAAAGCATTTCCTAATTCTGCTTTTGTAATATTATCTTTCAAATCAATTCCTGCAATCATCATAGTTTTAGATACAAAATCTTCTAAAGGTAAATTTATTTGCTTTTCACTTAATATAGTTCCATCATTATTTTTTAATTGCATTGTTATTATAAAAGTGTCAGAATCTAGTGTAGCATTTAAAACAGCTCCTGTTTCAGATTTTAATGCATATACTAAAGATTCATCTATTACAGCTGATATATTGGCAGCATCAGAAATATAAATTTCAACTGTCAAGTTTTCTTCAATTACTCTTCCAGTGTGAGCATCTATATAATCACTAGTATCTGAAGAATTTGCATACATAAATAATATTTCCTCTTTTGTATCTGGATCTTCAGCAAAAATTCCAAGTTCTTTTTGGTAAAACCCTTCTGTTAATTCTTTGTTATCCAAAAAAGCACCTAAAATAACTTTATCGTTTTTAATATCTAATCTTTTTAATTCTAAAGACATTTTAGGACTTATCAAATTTGTCAAAGTTTGTATTGCCTGACCATTTAAATTGCCATTACCCAATCCAAAACGTAAAAAATTTAATGTTTTACCAGCATGTGCTTTATATAATAATGCTTGCCCCACATTTGTCAAAAATAATTCCATTAATTCTCACCACCTATTTTTATATTTTTTCCAATATGAATAATTCCACCATAATATAATTTAGCCATTTCAGTTCTAAATAAGTTCACTATTATTATTAAATTAGCTGGCAATTGTTCACTTAAATCTCTTGTCATAACGTCAACAACATCAGGAAAAATATGTGATATTTGAACTGTAATTTTATAATTATCAGTATCTAATGTAAATTTATAGTTACCTTCGCCAACTAGATTTTTCAATTTATTATCTAGCCATTTCATATTAAATGGTAATTGGTTAATCAATTTAGATCTAACTTTAAATCTTCTTTCTTCTATGTCAGTAGTTGTGTTTACAATATTAAATATCTTTTCATATCTACTTAAACCGTAGTTAGATGCTGTTTGCACATTAACTTCATTTATTACATCTTCTATTCTCTTTTCCAGTTGTTCCAGTTCTATATTTTCACTAGAACATATTTCTTTGTATTCTCGTATATCTTGTAAATATTCTGGTAAATAAGTTACTATATTACTCACTTAAAACCACCTCACTTAGAATACAACTTTGTAAATATGGTATTTTTTCGTTAGATATCGTGACATTCTCTGTTGCTCCGTTTATCAAAGTATTTGATATATCTTGAACACCTGTAACATTTAAAATTCTACTTTCAATGTGCGCAATTCTTACAATAAGTAACGTTGTATTTTCCCACTCACTTTTTAATTCAGTAAAATAATCATTTATTGCACTTTCAATTTGTTCTTGTAAATTTTCTAATGTAAATCCCTCTTCAATTAAAATATTAGTAGTTATATTTATATTTTCTTTTTCTGCAGGTATCACTGTAACAATATGACCTATCGGAGCAATTCCATCTCCTTCATTTCCCATCATTTGTTGAACTGTATTTACTAGAGTATCAGAAGAACTATTCAACGTACTATCTAAAATTATCAATTTTACTGTACCTCCGCCGTTCCATATTGGAATAACTTTTACAGCTCCAACACCGTCGATCTCTTTTGTTTTCAAAGTATAATCTATAATGTTCCCAGCAAATGCAGGTTGTGTTGCATATTCATAAAAACGAGTTCTTAATTCTTCATCTGTTTCTGTATCTTCTCCTGGAACTAAAATATCAGATAATATTGCTTTAGATAAATTAGGTATATAATCTATAACAAGCATATTTCCGAACTTCGTATTTCCAATAGTTCCTGCTGTCTCACAAGTCAATTTATATATTCCTGTATCTATTTTTTCCGTTACACTATATATAACACTGTCTATTGCTAAACGAGAATTTATAGGAACATCTAGTAAACTTTCTCCATTATAAAAAGTCGCTTTTCTAATTGCATAAGTCGCTCGATTCCTTTCAACTCCAAATTGTGCAGTTATTCTCTCTAGATACTCACCTGTTGCAGTGTCTGGAAATAATAAACTTAACAATTCTTCTATATTTACATATATTTCTGCTAATTCCATTGCAGCAGGAGCTAAAGCTGTATGTATAACTGAGCCTTCTCTTTTATCAATATCGTTTGGAACTCTGCTTAACAAACTATTCAATATATTTTCATAAGTTTTTGCAGTAAACATTTACGCCAACACCTCCTTCTCTATTGATATTACACCTTCATTTGTGACAACTTTAAAATACATAGTGCAAGAATCTACACCGCTTCTTTGTATATCAAAATCAACTATTTCTTTAAATCTTGAATCTGCAAGTATTGCTTCCTTCACATATCTCTCAGCTTCAGATTTTATAAATTCAAAATCGTGACCGATTATATTTGAAAGTTCATTTCCATAATTAAAACTAAATATAATATTTTCATATCTTGCAGTCGACAATATCATCAAAATAGCTTGTTCTAATGCTTTTAAGTTGTCTATTTTTCCAATCATTCTTTTATTTTCAAAGTCTATTCCATATGTGACATTTGTCTGTATATCATCATCTGTAATATTTATATTTTTTATATCATTTTGAGGTATCATTTTACACCACCCTATCAACAACAAAATATGTTTGTCCACCTTGTTCTCTAATTAAAAGTACATTATCCCCAACTTTTAATGCGTTCTTAAAAACTATTTCTTTCGTTCCAACTATTGTATGCTTATGAGTACTCTCAAACTCTCCCGTTTCAGAAGTTGTTTTTTGAGTACTACTTCCATTTATAGTAGCATCGGAATAATTTATTTCGTGTGTATGTTGTGTGTTTAATGTTGTATCTTCAGTCGCAGTATTTATTTCTATATTAACCTTATAATCAGTTAAATATTGAGGAATTTTCAAACATTCTCTTGGTAAAACTAATTTTTGATCTATTTGAATTGTCAAAGGATTTATTGAAATTACTTCACCTTGAACAAGATTTACAGGTTTAGTAGCTAACACTGCTTTTACTGCAACATTTTTCATCAATGTTAAAATATCTCTATTATTATTCATAATGCCCTCCTAATTAGATATATAAAGTTATACTCATATTATGAACATTTCCACCTTCAAAACTATGTTCAACTTCATCTATCATAAAATATTGTTTGATATTTTCTTCGGGAAGAATTATACCTATACTTTGACCAGCCCTCACAAATTCACCCACTGCTTTTATTTTTAATTCTTCTGTTTTTCTACTTTTTAATTCTGCTATAGTATTTAACTTTTGCTTTATTTGTTCAGGATTTAACCCTTCTTGTGCTACTTCAAAGTATTGTAAAATTCCCCACTTATTTATCAATTCAGAATTTTCTGCAATATAAACTTCTCTTTTTCCTGTATCTTTATTGTCTTGTACAATTTTAAATCTTGAATAACTGTTTTCAATATCCGAAGAATATGTCCCACCCGTTATATGAGATTCATCAGATAAAATAAAGTCTGTAATCATATTGTTTACAGACTTTAATTCCAATTTTCCAAAATTATCATACAAGCAATATTGTATTCCTGTATTGTCACTTGTTATTCCTAATGCTTCTACAATAATATCTAATAGTTTTAAATCATCTGCAACTAATTTAGGAATAACAAAATTAGTATCTTCTATATTGCCTATTTCCAACTTAAATTCTTTAGCAATTTGAGTTAAAATTTCACTTGCTTTTTTATTTATAAAAACATACGAATAATTATATAA
>CAZTCE010000128.1:0-3954 GCA_964612205.1 uncultured Eubacteriales bacterium
TATTAGTATACCGCAAGTGTATCAAAATATTCAATACATAAAAATGTATAATTTTTTCTTTTTTTGTAAAAATAAGATTAAGCATTTAAAAAAAGGAGGGAAAATTTTGAAAGCAACTGGTGTAGTTCGTAGAATTGACGATTTAGGAAGAATTGTTATTCCTAAGGAAATAAGAAAAACGCTTCGTATTCGTGAAGGTGATCCTTTGGAAATTTTTACTGATAAAGAAGGCGAAATCATTTTAAAAAAATATTCTCCGATTGGAGAGTTAAGCGAATTTGCGACACAATATGCTGAAACACTTGCAAAAACAACAGGTCATATTGCTTGTATTAGTGATAAAGACACTATAATCGCTGTTTCCGGAGCATCTAAAAGAGAATATCTTGAAAAAAGTATAAGCCCAGAAATTGAAAAAATTATGGAAGATAAATCTGTTTGGGCTTCGATGAATAAAGATGAAAAACATGTACCTGTTCTACTTACAGATACAGAAGACAACCAATATACTTCTCAAGTAATTTATCCAATTATTGCTGAGGGCGATACAATTGGGACAGTTATGCTTCTTTCTGTTCAACCTAATATGAAGATGAATGAGGTTGAAATGAAAGTAGTTCAATCTGCCGCCGGATTTTTAGGCAAACAAATGGAAGAATGAATTTTTGTATAAAAAAATCTATCAATTACAAGCAAGATTTTTATGCGAATAATTGATAGATTTATTATTTTACACTACTTCTTTTTTTCTTCTTCCTCTTTTTGGTTTTTCAGCAGCCTTTGCTAAAACTAAGTCAAGCATTTTTATAAAATCTTGAAGAAGTATAACTTTAATCGTTGGAACTTTACCACGAACGTATTCTTCAATTGCTTGTTTTAACAAACGAATATTTCTTTCTTCATTTGCCAAACTTGTTTGTTTCATAAGCCTTGACATTATGACATCTTTAACTAAAACAATATCTTCATTTTCAAGAAGCAAAATTCTTTCGAACAATGTAGTCATGTTGTAATATTTGAAAATTGGAATGTCTAAATGTTGCTCTGTAAATGGCTCTGTAATTCTTTCAACTTTATCTGGAATCATTTCAAACAATTGCTTAGCAACTTCGATATATTCTTTTTCTTTTGTTTGCAAATTCAAATTGTTAAAATGTTGATATACAATATTTACATTTTCGTCAGACTCATCTAACTCAATTCCGTTAATGTATCCATCGACGTCTTTACAATATTTTGAATGAACTGCTGCTAAATTCATGCCATTTATAAATGTCAATTTTAAGTACTCACTATCTATTTCTAGTAGGCCTTTTTGAACAAAGAAATTGAAAATAATATATAATTTAAAATATTCAATAAGTTGTAATTTACCAGCTTTAATATCTTCTAAAGTTTCACTAACAACTCTATTAAAATCACTATCTGATATTTTCCAATATTCTTCTGTTAGCAAGCGTTTATAACTAGGGATATTTCCTCTAGATTCTTGCGCAGCAATGCTCTCCATATCGTCTTTAAAAACTTTCATATCAAAAATTCTTGTTCTAACATATTGTTCAACGAACTTAAAGAATCTGTAATCGGTTTTGAATGTGAAATAATAATTGCTATCAAACTCTTTGATATAAAACTGTCTATTATCTTTAAGCATTTTTGAAGTTACTAAAATTGTTTTATATTCTTCTAAAGAATTTATGTCTTTTAACTTATCTTTTGTGACTTTTCCAGCCTTAATTTCAAACGAAATAGCTATTGTAAAAATAAGTAAAGATTTTAGAATATTATCGTTTAAATCAGGATAATATTTTTTGGTGGTTTCAAATATTTTTTGAAAATCATTTAACGCATGTTTCAAAATTCTAAGGTTTCTAGTTCCACTTCTATTAAAAGTTTGCGTAATCAGTCCAGAGTTTTTCCTTAAAAATTGTATAAGTGCAGTATTAGCTTCATATCTCATAAGCAAACCATTTATGATGTAGTTAAATTCTGGAATATATTCAAAAGTTTCGCCTATCAATTTTTCTTTTATTCTTTCATAATCATTAGCTTTGTCAAAAATATGCTCAATCTTATCTTCGATTAATTCCACCATTGGCTTATCATCAAGTTCTGTATCTATTGGTTCGGTTTCTGCTTCATCTGGTGTATCTGGTTTTATCTTTCCTTCATTTTTCAATATATATGTTGCTATAAATGTCTTCATTTCAACATTTGTGCTTTTTAATTTTTTTGATAATTCTTTTTCGTTACAAATTATGATTGTTTTGATGTGGTCATGCTCAACGAAATTATTGATATATCCCAAAACATCGATAACATCTACATTTGCTCTTTCTAAATCGTCAAAGCATAAAACCTTATCATCAACGTCAAAAAATTTGCTGTAATCAACTTTATCATTCGTTTGCATAAATCCAAAAGAATTGGCCATATCAATACCAGTTTTAACATATTCAGGAATATACGACATATGCCTTGAATCTAATATCTTTTTTACAGATTTATTCAATGCTGGATTCATCTCAATGAAAATTTTCTTACTAATGTCATCAAGGTTAGAAATTCCGTAAAGTGACATATAAATAGTCTTGTATCTTTTTCCATTTATATCTATCGACTCAATTTTATTTTTTACCTTGTTGTTCCAAAAATAAGTTTTTCCACTTCCCCATTCACCATTTATCATAATCGCATGATCCGTGTATGGTTTTCTAATATAATCTAATATGCTTTCAACTAGCTCGTCCATTTTTATCCTCCTTACAAAAATTACTACATGCAATTGCAGCAACAATTACACTTTTTACGCCGTGCATTTTTAAAATTTTAGCACATTCATCTGCTGTCGCACCTGTTGTATAAATGTCGTCTATTAATAAAATTCTTTTGCCTAATATTTTTGAATCACTAAATATTTGATATGTGTTTAAAACATTTGTCTTTCTCAAGGTGCTATCTAAAGTGCTTTGCGGCACAACATTTTTAACTTTTTTCAAAACATGAGTAACACATTTTTTATTAAGCGACTTTGCAATTTGTTTAGCTAAAATCGAACTTTGATTATAACCTCTTTTAAAATAGCGTTTATAATGCATTGGCACAGGAATAATTAAATCAAATTCGTTTTTGATTTTCGCTAAACTTTCAGCCATTATTTTAGCAAAAGGATTTCCGAGATAAGGCTTATTTCTAAATTTAAATTCTAATATCTTGTTTCTAATCATGCCTTCATATTCGAAGCAAGAAATTACTTTCTCAAAATGCTTATCTATATAAAACTTGCTTTGCCTTTTCATATTATATTTTAATATATCATTACATTTTTCACAAGCATAAGTTTTATTTTCAGCGATTTTTTTGCCACATATTATACACACATTTGGATATAACAAATATTTTAAATTTTCTAAAAACATAAAAAGAGCCTCCTTTAAAAAATTCGGCCCTTTTAATTTTAAAATTCTATACTGCTTACAATGTTTGCAAATACTTCATTTCCAACACTTTCAACCTTATCAATATCCCCCTTGAAAATGAAATTATATAAGTTGTTTCCAATGATAACGTATAAAGAAATTATTTTGCTATCTTCCGAAATAATTTCAAATTTTATTGAATCATGATCTGCTACTTTGCCCATGCTTTCAGCCACAATTTTACCGTCACTAGTATTTAATGTCTTTAGCAAAGCTTTTATCTCAGTTAAAGAATAATCTGAAATATCAGTTATAGAATTTACTTGAATGAATAATTTGAAAATTGAATCACCACTATAAATCACACCTGTGTTATAGGAATCATCAACACCAACATAACCTTCTTTATATGTGAATTTCAAACTTAACTTTCTATTTCTATAAATAATATTTTTATGACTTGTAATTTGATTTCCATCTATAAACTCAATGTTTGAAATAGTATTGTCCAAAATATTATCACTAACAATATTTA
>CAZTCE010000129.1:0-3937 GCA_964612205.1 uncultured Eubacteriales bacterium
GTTACGGTTACAGATGAGGTCGTTTCCTCTGCAATAGTAGTCAACGGAATGCACCCTACACACAACACAATAGCCAGAAAAACTGCCAGAAACCGTCTGAACCCCAAGAACTTACTTCCGCTCATAAACCAATACCTCCTAATAAGATTACAAGTATTCTCGAACATGTTTCTAGTGCAATTGCACTCTACCTCCTTCACATAACATATTCACATTAGCTCTTACATTATACCATGGTTACTTACATCTTGCAACACTTTTTGCCAATTTTATGTAAATTTATTTTGTAACCATTTTCATTTTTAGACTGTATAGCCATTACCAAACATCATTTATTTTTAACTACCAATTAGCTTTATTACTTCAAGTCGAATTATTGAAAAATATTTTAAAAAAGTATTGACAAAATTACAGAATAAGTTTACAATAATAAGCGTAAGTCTTATTACTACGTACCAACTAATTTGGAGGTGTATCTATGGGACTGTTTGGCAGAAAGACTTCGAAAGCTATCACTACCGAAGAAGCTGTACGCAAGATTTCCACTCTCGTGAACGAACGCGATTTCAGCAAGCTCCAATCGAGGCTTAGCGACAAGAGTGGCGAGCTTTACCGATCGGAAGTCAAACGTTGGGCGACCGAACATGAAGATCCCGAGGTTAACAAGGTCGGACGTGCCTTGTAAGAACATAGATTTGTTCTAGCAATTGAGGTTACTTATGGCAACTTGCCGTGAGTAACCTCTTTCTATTTTTTAGAATAATTATGGCTAATCTAAAATTTTTTTACTATCAAAAAAGAGTGCTGATTTTAAATCAACACTCTTTTTTATCTAGGCTAGATTAAACTAATCACACCAATTTCTTATTTGGAGATTACGGATTAACCGTTATCCCCTTATTCTCAGCCTTTTCCTGAATCACTTCACTCTCCTCTTCTACCTCTGGAATTTCTTCTTCTTCAACTTCTTCTTCAACTTCTTCTTCCACTTCTACCTCCGGTTCTTCACGATGAATTTTACCGTCATCAATTCGAGTGGCAACAGTAATATCGTATTCCTCACAAAGTTCTTCCGTCAAATCTTCTTCAATATACAGTTCGATAGGAAGATGGATAAAGAAATCAGAAAGTGAATTCTTAATAGCATCGTATCCCTGAAGTACAAAAACCGCTTCATACTCGCCCTTGGAAATACAAATTCTGTTAGGAAGCGTGTAAAGATCCACTTCATAAAGCGCATAACCGGGATTAATCACGCCTGCCTCACCAATTTCCATATAGAACTGGTCAAAGTCATAACCACCCAGCTCAGCAATGGAAAGTTTGGAAATCTCATCCCAAGACAGAACATCTTCTTCAGTCAATGCAATGAGTGCATCCTTATCCATTTCCAAGAAATTCTTTTCTCCAAGATACGTAGCAAGCTGTTCTTTATCAAGCTCAGATACTTCCATTTCAGTAAGGCCTTCAAAATAACCATCCTGAATAAGATTCGTTGCCGCATCAAGTTTCATGCCATTTTGAAGTGCCTCATAACCTGCGACAGCAAGCTTATCAACTTCCTCCTCCAATCTGAAAGTAGTACCAAAATAGGTAATCAGATTTCTATCAAAGATACCGACTTTCAACGTAACACCAATGTTAGAAGAGGATGGATTTGTGTAGCTGATAGAAGCAGTGGTGCAGCCATATTTTGCATACGCCGTACCATTCCAGGAAATCCATACTGTACCCTCATCTTCAAGTTCACCATTTTCGACAAAGTCAACGTCTGTTTCTCCAACCACAACCGCTCTCGGGTCCAGGGTGGCCAAAGGTTGTACCGGGACAGGGGTTGCTTCAAATTCTCCATCTTTCGGTGCAATCTGAACTGCAAAAGCAGAAGACACCCCAAACGTAAGTACCAGAACCACAGCCAGAACCAATGTTACAAACTTTTTCATGTTAGCCCTCCTAAAAAGTCGATTAGTCTTGTAACACTAAAAGAATTAAAACCAAAGAAACTATTCTTTTAGTCTTACACACATCTAGATACAATAACATTATACTTCATTTTAGAAATTATGTCAACATTTTTTGAAAATTATGTAATGTAATTATGGTTATTTGTTCATTTTCCACTTAATCATGCAACTTGCTAAAGTCAAAAGTTATTTATGAGCTTCCTCTTGCATAAAAAAGAGGCTCGATAAAAATCGAGCCCTTAAAGGTTTATTGCGCAGTAACAGTTACAACGAAAGTGTTGGTCATAGTAACACTGCTTTTACCAGCATTGTAAGCATCCAGAGCAGCCTGGTTCAGTGCGTTGTAGTTCCAGTTCAGAGTGTACTCATAATCATAATCGTTATGAGCATCACCAGTAGTCACACCACGTTCATAGCTGTTCACACCAGTGCCCATATTGGCATGCAGGACAGGAGCAACAGCCTGCTTAGCAATCTTAGTGTTCTGGGTTGCAATGCTATCTGCATTCAGATAACCAGCCCAATTGTCAGTACCATTCAGAGAAGCCTGCACATAGATGGTCTTATCAGGAGTAGAAGCATTGGTAACCTCGAAAGCTACCTTAGGAGTAGAAACCCAGTTGCCAGAACGGAAGTCGGCAGTGCCCTCAGCAGGCGTATACGGATTTACCTTATACTGCAGGGACACACAATCCCAGCTGAAGTTCTTCTGACCACCAGTGGCACTGCTGTCACTCTTGGTAGCATTGTACTTACCATTCTGGACATTCCAAATCACACGAACGTGGTATTCAGACGGCAAATGAAGCTTCTCATCAGAACTGCCCGAAGTCTCGTTCGCACCAATGAGGGTGACAGTTACAGCCTGTTCATACGTCTTACCCGGAACATCATGCGGACACACGACGTCTTCGGCCGCGAAAGCTACAGAACCAACAGCGAGAGTCAGAACGATTGCCATGAGCAGAGATACGAACTTCTTGAAGTTACTAGACATATATATGTCCTCCTTTTAATGGTCGATCAGTGAAAAACTTGTTACGTCATCAGCTAAAGATAAATATTAGCTGACTAAAAACCGGTTGTCGATAAAGTGCCAAGCAACAATAACCCTTTCAAGATGTATCCATCAATATTATCCCTCCTAAATTTAGGTCGGTCGTGTTTGTTTCATTCGAACAATTAGCATTATAATACCATATTAATATTTTGTCAACACTTTTTGTAAACTTTTTTTATTTTTTTTTTCAAAATAGCCAAAAGTGTTGATATTTCAAGTTTTTGAAATTTTCAAAAATTATTTTTTTTAGTCTTAAGCTATTAAAAGCAACAGTCAAACTACTAAAAATCATTGCTAGACTTGCTATCATTGGATTTTATTTTAATGGTAATAAACCTGTAGCAAGTGGTATCATACACTTTTTAGTGCTGGGCTATCATTAACTCCATCGCCTATCATTAAACATTTGCCTTCACCATTTAGTTTTCTAATTCTTTATAACAATTTTTAATATTCTTTTCTTCTAAGAACTTTTCATTGCCAGCAAAATATAATTTTTCTAAGACTTTCCCTTGAATGTCTTTGCCTGCTATCTCTCCAAACTCTTCTACTTCATAAGTTTCTAACTTTTTAAAAGACTCACAAATACTTTTGGCCAAAGGATGATTTGAATATTTTTCTAAACTCTTTAATATTACAGAATGTTCTTTAGAGTATTCACCTTCAGTTACAGTCATTTTTCCATTTGTTAAAGTTCCTGTTTTATCAAAAACAACCGTATCAATTTCATTAATCACTTCCAAGCATTCAGTTGATTTTATTAAAATACCATTCTTACTGCAATTTCCAATTGCAACAACTATTGCAAGAGGTGTAGCAAGCCCATTACTGCACTCACTACAAGTCATACCTTCGATATTCAAAATTATTTTCTTCATATAATTCATATCACCTTATTTGATATTCATTGTCA
>CAZTCE010000130.1:0-3933 GCA_964612205.1 uncultured Eubacteriales bacterium
CTGTTATAGCTGTCAGATTTAAAAATTTATTCGTTTCTAACATAATGTCTTTGTATTGAAAAAATTCCAAAATTTGTTTTTCTGTTAATTTGACATCTAGCTCTTCGGCTAATTTTTTAAAATAAGTTTCCATAACTTCTCCTTTTGGTTGCTTTTTAATTATTTAGCTTTAAAATCGTTTATTTTGCGAAAATTCATTTCACTCAACAGACTATTCAAATTTTGTTTTAAAATTCAAAATAAACGATTTTGAAAGGTCAGAATATTATCTTAAAATTGTTTATTTTAATGTTTGCAAATATATTAACAAAACTGATATATCTGCTGGTGAAATTCCTGAAATTCTTGAAGCTTGACCTATCGAACTTGGTTTGAATTTATTCAATTTTTGTCTTGCTTCTATTCTAATTCCTTTAACATCTTCATAGTCAATGTCTTCAGGTAATTTTTTCGCTTCAAGTTTTTTAAATTGCTCGATTTGCTCAAGTTGCAATTTTATGTATCCCTCGTATTTTATTTCGATGTTAACCTCTTCGCTTTCTTCCTTTGTCAAGACAGGCCTTTCGGGATCGATATCTTTCAAAATTTCATAATTTAATTCTGTTCTTTTTAGTAAATCAGAAAGTTTAACACCCGTTGTAATTTTTGCCGTTCCATATCTTTCTAAAAGTTCATTAACTTCGGCAGAAGGCCTGATATTAGTGGCTTTTACCCTTGCTATTTCTTTATTTATATTCTCATATTTTCTGACAAAATTATCATATCTTTCTTGTGAAATAAGTCCAATATCATATCCGATTTTTGTAAGTCTTGCGTCACTGTTGTCTTGCCTCAAAAGTAACCTATATTCAGCTCTTGAAGTCATCATTCGATATGGTTCGTTTGTGCCTTTTGTTACTAAATCATCAATCAACACACCTATATATGCGTCAGAACGATGTAAAATAACTGGCTCTAATTTTTTCACAAATCTAGCTGCATTAATACCAGCCATAAGCCCTTGTGCAGCAGCTTCTTCGTACCCTGACGAGCCATTGACTTGTCCAGCAAAGAACATTCCACTAATTTTTTTCGATTCCAAAGATAATTTTAATTCAGTTGAATCTATGCAATCGTATTCAATTGCATACGCAGGACGTGTAAATTCAACGTTTTCAAGCCCTTCAATAGTTCTATACATCGCAATTTGCACTTCTTCTGGAAGCGAACTTGACATTCCCTGAACGTACATTTCTTCCGTGTTTTCGCCCATCGGTTCAATGAAAACTTGATGTCTCTCTTTGTCTGCAAATCTCACAACTTTATCCTCAATTGATGGACAATAACGTGGTCCTGTGCCTTTAATTTCGCCAGCATATAAAGGCGAACGATGCAAATTAGCACGTATAATTTCATGCGTTTTACTATTCGTATATGTCAAATAACAAGGCACTTGCTCACGCTCAAGACCCTTATTTTCAAAAGAAAATGGTACGATTTCATCATCACCATTTTGAATTTCCATCTTAGAAAAATCAATGCTCCTTTTATTTACTCTTGCAGGTGTTCCAGTTTTAAATCTTCTAGTTTCGATTCCAATTTTATTAAGACTCTCAGTCAAATAATTAGCTGGAAAAATGCCATCCGGGCCCCCACTATAATTAACTTCACCAATAAAAATTCTTCCTCGTAAATAAGTTCCACTACATAAAACAACAGCTTTTGCCTTATAAATAGCACCGGTAAGCGTCTTAATGCCTTTTATCTCGTCATTTTCAACAATATATTCAATAACTTCTCCTTGTTTCACATCCAAATTTTCCTGCAATTCCAAAGTATGTTTCATTTCAATGTGATATTTCTTTCTATCCGCTTGCGCTCTAAGAGAATACACCGCCGGTCCTTTAGCTTTATTCAACATTCTTGATTGAATAAAAGTTTTATCAATATTTTTACCCATTTCACCGCCTAGTGCATCAATTTCCTTAACAAGATGCCCCTTAGAAGTACCACCAATATTAGGGTTACAAGGCATATTTGCAATGCTATCCATATTGATTGTAAAAACGCAAGTTTTAGCACCTAAACGTGCTGACGCAAGCGCTGCTTCACAACCAGCATGCCCTGCTCCTATTACAATTACATCATATTCTCCTGCATTATAATCCATTAAAATTCTCCCTTTCCGCCTACTATTTTCCTAAACAAAACTTAGAAAAAATTCCAGCTATAACCTCGTCTGAAACCGCTTCACCAGTTATTTCACCAAGATTTTGTATTGCTTCTTGAATATCAATCGAAATCATGTCCACTGGAATTCCATTATTTACCGATTCTACCGCATGTTTCAAGCCTTTTTCTGCCATAGATATAAGTTGTTGATGACGCTCATTTGTAATCATAACATCATCATCTGTGTCAATTTGAGCCAAATTAAACTTTTCCTCTATTTTATCTTCAAGTAAATCCAAACCAGTGCCATTTTTTACTGAAATTTCAATAACTTTATCCAGTTCATCGGCAAAATTTTCTTTTGATATTTTATTTCCAGAATCAATTTTATTTACTAAAATCAAATAATTTTTACCCTTTATGCTATTAAGCAAACTCCTGTCTTCATCCGACAAATCAACAGTTGCATCCAATAATAGCAATACCAGTTCCGCCTCTTCAATAGCTTTTTTACTTTTTTCAATTCCAATCGACTCCACTAAATCTTCAGTTTCTCTGATACCAGCTGTATCAATTAGTTTCAGAGGAATTCCTCTAACAGTTATATATTCCTCAATTGTATCTCTGGTTGTTCCTGCAATTTCAGTTACAATTGCCCTATTTTCTCTAAGCAAAGCATTCAAAAGAGACGATTTGCCTACATTGGGCTTACCGATTATCGCAGTGCTAACGCCTTCTCTCAAGATTTTTCCAGACTCAAAAGATTTCTCAAGCTTTTGAATTTTGCTGATAGCATCATTCAAAACAGCAGAAATCTTTTCCCTTCGCACCTCTTCAACGTCATACTCTGGATAATCAATATTAGCTTCAATATCAACTAATAAATCAAGAATTTCCGTTTTAATTTCATTAATTTTATTTCCTAAAAAGCCCTCTAATTGCTTAACAGAAACAGCATTTTCCTTCAAACTCTTGCTATTTATTAAATCAATAACTGCTTCCGCTTGAGTCAAATCAATCTTTCCATTCAAAAAAGCCCTTTTAGTAAACTCACCAGGTTCAGCAAGCACCGCGCCATTCTTTAAAAGTAACTCTAAAACCTGCTTCGTTACAATTAAACCACCATGGCAATTAATCTCACAAATATCCTCACCCGTATACGTCTTAGGAGCCTTAAAAAACGAAACTAAAACTTGATCCAATACATTTCCTTCATCATTTAAAATATTTCCAAATTTGACCGTATAAGGCCTAAATTCACTATCATTTTTAGGTGCAAAAACCTTTTTTAAAATATTTAAAGATTCCGCCCCACTCATTCTAACAATTCCAATACCACCATGACCAATTGGTGTAGAAATAGCTGCAATAGTCTTCATTTACTTCACCTCACATACTGCAATATTATACTATCTTTTACATAATATTTCAACATTTTTTCGAAAAATGCCACGGGGACGGACTTCGCGGCACACCACACAAAAACACTAGAAACACAACCATTACACGTGCTAAAACACCTTCAAAGCATTTCACGCAGCATTCGTACAAATTCATTTTGCAAATTTTTTTTAACGCTAAAACGTACAAATTTTAAACAAAATTATCTAAATAATAACACTCATCTTATTCAAACGCACACATACACTTTTTATAACTTATAAGCATATTAAAATATAGAAAAAAACTTGTAAAAAAACGCAATTCAAATCTTAAAACGCACATATACCAAGTGTTTCGTTCAAAATGTTTCACGTGAAACATTTTATTATCTAGCTATAC
>CAZTCE010000131.1:0-3932 GCA_964612205.1 uncultured Eubacteriales bacterium
CACATTTTTGTTTATTTATAAAGTCGATTGCCTCAAAATATTTATCTTCACATTTGTATTCCGAAACGCACATTTTAAATTTTATCTAGCTTTTTTGTATCTCCGTGTATTTAAATATTTATCCAATCTTATCGTGCATTTTTTTTAATGCACGTTTTTCGATTCGTGATACTTGTACTTGCGACGTATTTAAAATTTTGGCAATTTGCGTTTGTGTCATCTCTTTAAAATATCTAAATGTAATAACTTTCTTTTCTATTTCATCTAAAATGTTAATAGCCTGTTCTAAAGCAATATTATTAACAATTTTTTCATATTCATTTGAACTATCACTTATAACATCTCCAATTGTTGCATCATCATCCTGACTAAGCTTTCTATCGATTGAATCAACATATGATGTGGCTTCAATTGCTAAAACAATTTCTTCTTTCGAAATCGAAAGAATTTCACTCATTTTTTCTATTGTTAAATCTTCACCTGTTTCTCTAAAAATTTTTTCATGTAATTCTCTAACTTTTGTTGCTGTTTCTTTTAATTGCCTGCTAACCTTTATCGGGCCGTTATCACGAAGAAAGCGTTTTATTTCACCAATAATCATTGGAACTGCATACGTTGAGAGCTGCGTTTCATAATTCAAATCAAACCTTTTTATTGCTTTTATAAAGCCAATACACCCCAACTCATACAAATCTTCTAATTCATAATTTCTATTACTAAATCTTCTAACAATACTCCAAATTAATTTTGCGTTACTTTCTATAAGTTCTGCCATTGCTTCTTTATCATCGCATTGAGCTCGCACAATTAATTCATTCATCAGCCTCTCCTATCTTCTTTTTCATAAAAACTTTTGTACCCATGCCAACAATCGATTCGACTTTTGTTTCATTCATAAAACTTTCTATGATTGTAAATCCCATTCCGCTTCTATCTAATTCTGGCTTTGAAGTATAAAGCGGTTGCTTTGCCATTTCAACATTTTCAATGCCTTTACCATAATCAATAACTTCTATATCGATTTCTTTTTCATGCAATTTACAATTAATATGTATGATTCCATCTTTATTTTCATAGCCATGAATAATGCAATTTGTAACTGCCTCAGACACAGCCGTTTTAATATCTGCCAACTCTTCAAAAGTCGGGTCTAATTGCGAGGCAAACGCTGCCACTGTAACCCTTGCAAAAGCCTCATTACATGATTTGCTTTTAATTTCTAATTTCATTTCATTATCCATTCAATTTTATCTCCTCTCTTATTGGTATAATTTTTAGTATGCCCGACATTTCAAAAATTCTGTATAAATCCTTATTCAAATTTTTCATTTCTGCCTTTGTATTTTGCCTAATGAGTTTTCTATACCTTCCGAAGCAACATTCCAATTCCCGAACTATCCATAAATGTAACCTTTTCAAAATTAAATAAAACTACTTGAGGCGAAAATTTTTTGATATTATCATCAATCATAAACGAAAGTTTTAAACAACTGTGATGATCAATTTCCTCTTCAAAAAATACTTCTAAAACTCTTTGAGTAATTTCATAGTTTACAAACATATATTATTTCCTCCTTTGTGCGAATTTATTCACATTATAGAATAAAACAAATAAAAAGTTTGCCGAAAGTTGAAAACATATCGACAAACTTTTATAAACCAACATCAAATTAATCTTAATGTGTAACCATGTTATTTATATTAAAGACACACAAACTATATCAATTATGAGCTATTCTTAATGGAACTAGAATTTCTTAACGAGAATTTTCATGAGTGACTAAATTTTTTATGCGACGGGAGCTGTTTTGGCGACCCTAGAGCATAAAAAATTGTGACGCTCAAAAAATTAAAGAGTTTAGAAATTCTTGTGAACATTAATCATGCGAATAATTGATATAGTTTTGGTGTCTATTGTAAAACATATAGATATAGATGCACATTCAAATTAACTGAGTAATAAGTATAGTTTTTAAATTTCTTTCAAAAACTTTTGTATTTCATTTTGAACTTTTTTCTTATTAACAAAATACGAAAGGCCATGATTAACCGTGTCTACCAACACTAATCTTTTTTTACTTCTACATGCATTAAAATTTTCTTTCGACATTTGGCTAGGCACAAAATCATCCGCCTGCCCATGTATAAACAAAATAGGTAATTCATTTTTTTGCATGGCATCAGGAACATTTGCTTCGTACAAATCAAACTTTGCAATATTTCTGCAAAGTATATTTACAAACGGCAATATAATTTTGCTGTTAATTCCGTAACGGCTTTCCGCCACTTTCGACATAATATCTTTTGGAGATGTGAAACCACAATCTGCAATAACTCCTTTTACATTTCTGGGCAAATTCAACGCAGATGCTAATAAAACTGTGGTGCTTCCCATTGATATTCCCGCAAGTATAATCTCGTTTATATTTTCAAAATTATTTTCGACATACTCACACCAACTAACCACATCATATCTTTCTTTAATGCCAAAAGTTATATATCTGCCTTCACTCATTCCGTGACTTCTTTGGTCTACCATTAAAACATTATATTCCAACTCATAATACCACTTAGCTTGAGCGCCAAAATCGTTTTCCGCAATCGAACGATAACCGTGAAAAAGAATGACTATCTTGTCTGAATTTTTATTTTTAAAATATTTTGCAGATAATTTTAAACCGTCATAACTCGTTATGGCTATATTTTCATGGTTAAGTGATTCTAAAAACTTTTTTGCATCTTGTAATTCTAATAAGTATTTTGAGAGTTTTCCGTTTTTCTTTAATTTTAATGTGGTAACATCGTAAATTTCGCCCCTTACACATGCAATTCTAAATAGCACTAAAACAATCGCCGTAATAAAAAATATTAAAATAATAGTTAGTGTACTAATCATTGGCATTACCTCAAATAACAATATTAATTTTAATATACCCACAATTTGCAAATTTACACTTAAAGATTAACTAACTCTTCTACCAATTTTAATTAACGACTTTGCATGTTCTAATGTTATATCGGTTATGTTATCCCCATCTAGCATTCTTGCAATTTCTTTTTCAGTTTGCACATCATTAAGTTTTGTAACAGAAGTAACAGTTTTTCCACTATCAGAATTTTTAGAAATGAAATAATTTACATCTCCCATTGAAGCAATAACAGGTAAATGAGTTATGCAAATTAGTTGATTTTTATCACTGATTTTTTTCATTTTTTCTCCAACTTTTTTTGCAGCTTGGCCGCTAATTCCTGTGTCAATTTCATCAAAAATCATTGTATGCGGAGGTTCACATTCATGTAAAACAGTTTTCATTGCTAACATTATTCTAGAAATTTCACCACCAGAAGCTATTTTTATAAGTGGCTTTGGCAATTCTCCAAGGTTAGTTGAAATAAATATTTCGACATCATCCATGCCAAAATCAGCGAAGCTATCTAGTTCTTTAAATTCAAATTCAATATAAGCATTCTTCATTTCTAAATCTAAAAATTCTTTTTTCACTTTGTCACAAATAATGCTAGAAGACTCTTTTCTAAGTGTTCTGATTTTTAATGCAAAATCTTTTAAAATTGCTTCTTTTTTATTTAACTTAGTCTTTAGTTCTTTTATTATTTCATCACTATTTTGAAGTCTTTCAAGCTCTAGTGACATCTCATTATAATACGCTAATATAGCTTCAATATCGTTGCCGTATTTTCTTTTTAACGAAGAAATCAAATCTAATCTTTCTTCTATTTGCTCTTGCTCCTGCTCGTCAAATTCAACATCGTTCATGCAAGATAATGTTTCGCTAGCAGAATCTTTTAAAGAATAATATGCTTCATTTAACGCTAAAAGAATATTATCATATTTAGCATCAAATGACGCAATGCTAGAGAGTTCATGGGTTGCCATTCCTAAATTATCAATTACAATATCATTTAAATTATAA
>CAZTCE010000132.1:0-2946 GCA_964612205.1 uncultured Eubacteriales bacterium
CTATTGAAGAGGTTTCAGTCGATGTGTTTAAACGCGCTGGTGAAATTTCTAGAAAGAAAAAAGGATTATTTTGGTAAGAAGAGGTGTTAAAAATGGAAAATGAAAATACTATATTTTTTAAAGTTGAAAAAGAAAAAAAAGCAAATTCTAAACAAATTTTAAGGCAAGTTTATGAGGCTCTTGCTGAAAAGGGATATAATCCAATAAACCAAATAGTTGGATATATTCTATCAGGGGATCCAACATATATCACAAGTTATAAAGATTCAAGAAGTTTAATTAGACAACTTGAAAGAGATGAACTTCTAGAAGAACTTGTAAAAGAATATATTGGAGTAAATGAATAATGAAAATATTAGGTTTAGATTATGGTGAAGCTAGGACCGGTGTGGCAATCTCGGATGAATTGGGAATGTTAGCACATGGTGTTGAAACAATTGAACATGGAACTAACGAAAAGAAATTACTCGAAAGAATAAAAGAACTGATCGAGATGAACAAAATTCAAAAAATTGTTATCGGTTATCCATTAAATATGAATGCAACAAAAGGTCCAAGAATTGAAAAAACAGATAAGCTCATCGAAAAATTAAAAAAAGAAACTGGTCTTGAAATTATTAAAATTGATGAAAGACTTACAACAGTTTCAGCACATAGAACAATGACCGAATTAAAATTAGCAAAAGATAAAAAGAAAAAATTAGTAGATACTATATCTGCAACATATATTTTGCAGATGTATCTAGATAGAAATTAATAAAGTATGAAAGGAGAATTATAATGGACGAGAACAAGGAATTTAATGAAGTTGAGGAATTTGATGATTTAGACAACATTATAGTTTTGAACGATGAAGATGGAAACGAAATTGAATTTGAATACTTAGATGCTGTTGAAACAGATGGTAAAGAATACATTATTTTATTACCGGTTGAAGAACAAGAAAATGGTGAGGTTGTTATTTTCAGAGTTGAAGGCGAAGGTGAAGATGAAGTTTACGTTGGCATTGATGATGAAGATGAAGCTGAAAAAGTATTTAACTTATTCAAAGAAAAAGCAAAAGATGATTTTGATTTTGCAGACTAATTGAATCATTAAATTTTTAGTGGTGGCGATAAGTTTTGTGTGCTAGATATTTCATTTGGCATGTAAAATTTATCGCCATACCATTATAATATTATGGATGGAGAAGAGATTATGGAAAAGAATAGTTTAGAATATCTATCAGATAGCTTTGTGGAGAATATAGAAAAAATAATTAAACCACAATTTAAAATAGAAGAGAAAATTGAATATATAAATTCAAAGAAGGTTTTAGAGTCATTTAAAAAGTTCAAAATTAGTGAAGCACATCTTCAAGGTACAACTGGATATGGTTATGGTGATATGGGAAGAGATACTTTAGAAATGATTTTTGCTGATATTTTTAAGGCTGAAGATGCATTAGTAAGAAGTCAGTTTATTTCTGGAACACATACAATTGCTACAACTTTATTTGGTTTATTGCGTCCTGGAGATATTGCACTTAGCATAAATGGCAAACCTTACGATACTTTAGATGAAACATTAGGAATCAGAGAAAATCCTAGTTCTTTAAAAGCATTTGGCGTAAAATATGAGCAAATAGATTTAATCGATAACAAATATGATTTAAAATCTATAAAAGAACGTGTGATGAAAAACGATATCAAGGTCATTATGCTTCAACGTTCAAGAGGATATTCTTACAGAAATGCTTTTACAATTGAAGAGCTAGAAGAAGTAATAAAAACAATTCGTGAAGTAAATAATACGGCAATCATAATGGTTGATAATTGTTATGGCGAATTTACTGAAACTAAGGAGCCAATTGAAGTTGGAGCAGATGTTATAGTTGGTTCATTAATTAAAAATATTGGCGGTGCAATTGCTTCAACTGGTGGATATATTGTTGGGAAAAAAGATTTAATAGAGTTAATTAGTGATAGATATAGTGCACCCGGACTTGGAAAAGAAGGTGGAGCTTCGTTTGACCACAACAGAAAATTTTATCAAGGTTTATTTATGGCACCTCACATTGTTTGCGAAGCAAAGAAAATCGGAATATTCACATCAAAACTTTTAACAGAAATTGGATTAGAAACTGAACCTAAATTTGACGCTGTGCGTTCGGATATCGTTCAAATGATAAAATTTAATGAACCAGAAAAATTAATTAAATTTTGTCAAGGGATTCAAAGCTATTCGCCAATCGATTCACAAGTTGTTCCAATGCCTTGGGACATGCCTGGATATGATAGTCAAGTAATAATGGCATCTGGAAGTTTTACTTCTGGTTCGTCAATTGAACTTAGCTGTGATGGACCTGTTAGACCGCCTTATGTAGCATATTTGCAAGGTGGAGTTACATACGCATATGGTAAAATGGCAGTTATAGAAGCTATAAAAAAAGCATTTGAAAATACGGAGGAATAATTTATGAAAATTGCTGTAATTGGTGGAGGACCAGCTGGGATGATTTCCGCAATCACTGCTAGTAAATTGGGTGGAGAAGTTATATTGTTTGAAAAAATGAGAAGCGTTGGAAGAAAGCTTTCTATAACAGGTAAGGGAAGATGCAATATAACAAATGCAAGCGATATGACTGAAATTATGAATAACATTCCTGGAAATCCTAAATTTTTATATAGCGTTTTTAGCGAATTTGACAATATGGATGTTATAAAATTTTTTAATGACATTGGAGTTGCAACGAAAGTTGAAAGAGGAAACCGTGTTTTTCCGGTTTCAGATAAAGCTTTAGAAGTTGTTGACAAATTAAAAAAAGAGATGGATAGATGCAAGGTAAAGGTAATTGTTAATTCTCCCGTCAAAAAAATTGTTGTGGAAGCTGGCAAAATTGTTGGTGTGCAAGCTAGAGATTTTTTTGAGGTTGATAAAGTCATTTTAGCAACTGGTGGCAAGAGT
>CAZTCE010000132.1:2956-3919 GCA_964612205.1 uncultured Eubacteriales bacterium
GGATATAAATTAGCTAAAGAACTTGGTCATTCTGTTACAGAAATCAAGCCTTCCCTTGTTCCATTGGAAACTTATGAAGGCAAAGAATTGCAAGGCTTATCTTTAAGAAATGTTAAAATTACAATTACCAATGGCACAAAAGAAATATATTCAGATTTTGGCGAGATGTTGTTTACGCATTTTGGAGTTTCTGGCCCAACTATTTTGAGTGCAAGTTCTCCTTTATTAAAAATTAAAAACATTGAAAATGTAATGAAATCTCGTGAAATAAAATTGCATATTGATTTGAAACCGGCACTTGATTTTGAAAAACTTGAGCAAAGATTAATGCGTGATTTTGAAGAATGTAAACGCAAGCAATTTAAGAATTGTTTGAATGATTTGTTACCGGCTAAAATGATACCTTACATAATTGAACGTTCTCAAATAGATCCGCAAAAACAAATTGATCAATTGACAAAAATAGAACGTAGAAATTTAGTTTCTTTATTTAAAGATTTAACATTTACTATAAAAGGATTTAGACCTATTGAAGAAGCGATTGTCACAAGTGGTGGAATAAATATAAAAGAAATCAACTCAAAAACTATGGAATCTAAGTTGGTTCAAGGGCTATATTTTGCTGGGGAATTGATAGATGTTGACGCATATACTGGTGGATATAATTTGCAAATTGCTTGGAGCACAGGATATGTTGCGGGAAAAAATGCGGGGCAATAATATCCTAAATTTATCTGTTTTGCAATGTTTAGATAAAAAGTATTGAAAAATATAAAAAATGGTACAGTGTAGTTTTGTTGATTGTTATGTAGTATTTCTAATGTTTGAGAGGATTTTTTGAGACAAAATACGACGTACGTTTTTTCTTGTTTATATTTTGAAAATAGTGCCATTTTAAGTACAAAAATTGTGTCAATAATTTTTGAAAATGTCCTAAATTTATAAAAACATTAGCGGGATTTA
>CAZTCE010000133.1:0-3913 GCA_964612205.1 uncultured Eubacteriales bacterium
CTTATTCTATATTATTTGCTTTACTCCTATTTACCATTGTTTCGTATATTTTGTTTCTAAGTTCTAATTTTTGATTTGCTATGCTTTCTTCTTTGCTGGCAAAAAACGGGCCATCCAAATATGCAACAATTCGAGGTGTTTTTATAAATTTGGATTTTTGATATGTTATCGTAAGTGAAAATGCAGGAACATTATTTAGCACAGGATATTTAAAAGACGTATCCTTAAAAGGTCTTATTTTAGTGTAATAATTCCAAACATGTGCTTCTGGATAAATTGCAACAACTGCTTTTTCATCGATTCTTTTCGTTATTGTTTTCATAAAATTTCTTGTGCTTGCTAAATTACTTGGTACTGGTATCGCTCCAACCATTTTGGTAATGTCTTTTAAAATTGGCAAAGACACATTATCTGGATTAGCTATGATATAAGCTCTTTTGGGAGCACACACCAAACCTGGCCAAGTGACATCTGCAATAGTTTGCGTATGATTTATGTATAAAAAATATCCTGCACCTTTGTATTTTTTCAAAATATTTTTATTTACGATCTTATATCTAAATTTAATTTTTGAATATAGATAAGCAAGTGGAAAAGCAATACATCTATAAATTAAACTTGAAGTAATTTTCCAAAAAATATTTTTAGGTGCGTAATCATAATTACTATCTATAGTTTTTGCTTCAACATCTGAATTTGCGAAATCATCATTTAGTTCATCCGAATAATAAATTTCTTTTTGCTTTGTCATAAAACACTCCCATATAAATTCATTTATTTAAGCCAGCACTTGTAAGCCTTAAAATATTCTTTCCCATTATTGAAGAAAACATTTTTTTTGCTTTATCCATTGCACTTTCTTTTGTATCTCCCTCTTCAACATAGGCTTGCCCAATTAATGAGGTAAGCTTTTCAAAAAGTCCATTTATTTTGATTTTAAACTTTTCATTCCACATAGACTGTGCTGTAAATTCAAGCAAAATTCGATAAGTGTCATTTTCTTTTTCATACATTTCTTCAAAATATTTGCTAATGTCCGCAACCTTGTTTTTGCTAGAAGCAATATAACTACAAAGCTTTTCATAAAGAGTTGCACTATAATCATCAATAACGCTTTCCATTAAATTTTCTTTCGTCTTGTAATGATAGGTTAGCTGTCCAACAACGATTCCAGCCTTTTTAGCTATATCTCTCATCGACACAAAAGAATATCCCTTTGTAGCTAAAAGTTCATATGTGGCTCTTTTTATTTTTTCTGAAGTAGATTGTTTATATTTCCCTAAATGCATTGATTTTCCCTCCTTCTCCAAATAATACAACTGTACTAATTATAGTACAGTTGTCCTAACTTGTCAAATATTTTATTTTCTCTATTCATTTTATAACCACGCTTGATACTTACATCAACAACACAGACAAGATGAAAAATTGTACAGTTGAAATATTTGAAAAAGCAATAAATAATGCTTAAAAAATGTGGCTTTGACTTAATCTTTGTCCACCAATAAAATTTTGGTGGACAAATGGTGGACAAAACCACATTTTTCTTATATAAAAATTACTGTAATCATTGATTTTTCAAGGTTAAAAGCACACAAGTTTCCACATGATTTGTTTGTGGGAACATATCTACCAATTTAATATTTTTAATTTCAAATCCGCCATCTGCGAGTATTTTTAAATCTCTCGCCAAAGTTGCTGGGTTGCAACTGATATAAACAAGCTTGGCAGGTTGCATATCAATAATTGTTTGAAGTGCTGCTTTATCACACCCTTTTCTTGGTGGGTCAACGAAAACAACATCCGCCTTTAATCCTGCTTCATTATAAAGTCTAGGTATGATTTTTTCAACTTCTCCATCAAAAAATTCGGCATTCTTAACTTCGTTCATTTCTGCATTTTCAATAGCATTCTCTATTGCTTGTGGCACAACTTCAACTCCATAAACTTTCTTACATTTATCAGCCATAAATATAGAAATTGTACCAATTCCACAATATAAATCAAATACAATTTCATCACCAGATAAATCTGCAAAATTTTTTGCTAATGTATATAAAACTTCAGTTTGAGCTGGATTTACTTGGTAAAAAGAAAGTGGAGAAATCTTAAATTTATAATCGCCAAGTCTGTCCACTATAAAATCTTCACCATATAACGTTACACATTTTTCACCCAAAATAACATTTGTATCTTCTAAATTTATATTTTGAATTATCGATGTCATATTTGGATATAGTTCAGTTATTTCTTTAACAATTTTTTCTTTATTTTTTAATTGACTACAATTTGTTACAATCATAAGCATAAATTGATTTGTGTTTACCGCAACTCTTGTAACAATATGCCTCAAAACACCATTTCCAGATTTTTCATCATAGCAACTAATACCATTCTTCATTAAAATTTCAAAAGCATCTTTTGCCAATTTATCTGATAAAGAATTTTGAATATAACAAGTTTCATTTTCAACAAGCTCGTGAGATCTATCTGCGAAAAATCCAATCTTACCATTTACAACAGGATATTGAGCCTTGTTTCTGTAATAATAAGGAATTCCCATTCCAATTATTTCGTCTACTAATGGTTCGTACCCTAACTGTTTTCTTAAAGTATTTTTCACCATATCAACTTTATGTAATAATTGTGCTTCATAATTCAAATGTTGCAAATTGCATCCACCACATCTGCCAAACTTTGGGCAAATCGGTTCTTCACGTTTTTCAGAACATTTTTCTAATTTCAAAAGTTTTGCGAAACCATAGTCTTTATTGGCCTTCAAGATTTTTATTTTTGCCTTTTCACCTTTTAGTGCACCCTTAACAAAAGTAGTGTAGCCATCAATCTTAGCTATTCCCTCTCCGTCAATTCCCATATCTAAAATCTCAACATTGTATTCTTGATTTTTTTCAACCACAAATATCTCTCCTTTTCAATATGATAATTTAAACTTATCACAACCAAAGTGTCTAATCAATTTAAATCGTACGTCAAATAGCTACAAAATAATTTCTCTTTTTAAACGTTTATCTTTCATTTTGCCAATTCCGATAAATTTTTTGTTTTCGTTTTCAATTGTATATATCTTATACATGCCATCATCAATACTATAAATAAGTTCCATTCCATTAATCAATTTAAATAATTCTTTGTCATTTAAAATTATTTCTTTATCAAAAAGTTTATCAATAGTTACAATTTTATCTTTAGATATTTCCTCTAATTTTAAAGAATCCTCAATAGAAAAACTACCAGATTTTATTCTTCTTAAATTTGTCATAGTGCCAACGGTGCCAAGCCTTTGAGCAATATCTTCACATACAGTTCTAACATAAGTTCCTTTTGAACAATGTATTGTATATTTTAAAATTTCATTTTCGTAAGAAACATTACTAATATCAAATATTTCAATTTCTCTAGCTTCTCTTTCTACTTCAATGCCTTCTCTTGCATATTCATAAAGCTTTTTACCATTAATTTTCACAGCTGAAAACATAGGTGGCAACTGCATTTGCTTTCCAACCATATTTTGAATTGTGGAATATAAACTATCAATATTAACTTCAGCACTTGCAGTTTCAATCACATTTCCAGTTATATCGCCAGTATCAGTTTTTATTCCAAACTTCATTTCAACTTCATAAAATTTTTCCTCACAAGTTAAAAGAGGAACTAGCTTTGTAGCTTTATCTATACAAAGCACAAGCACTCCTGTTGCAAGTGGGTCTAATGTACCAGTATGTCCAATTTTTCGAGTGCCAAGTATCTTTCTGGCTTTTGCTACAACATCATGCGAAGTCATTCCATTAGGCTTGTCTATAACTAATATTCCATCCATATTATTCTCCAATCAATAGTTAGTCTACTAACTATAATTTATTTTAGTGCAAAATTGTCTTATATAATATTATAT